>NZ_JBIUHC010000083.1:0-43621 GCF_044627735.1 Cupriavidus sp. CuC1
GATGATGGCGCCGGTGCGCTCGCGGCGGTTGGATGTGACCGCGCCGCCTGCGCCGCCGCCAACGGCACCGCCGATTACCGCACCGGTCGAGCCGCCGAGCGCGCCACCGACCGCCGCGCCGGCGACACCGCCGAGTGCGCCGCCGAGGGCATTATTCATATCGCCCGCAAACACCGGCAGGGCGGATGCCGCCAGGGCGATGGCCAGGGTGAAACTGCGAACGGGGTGCCGAGACATGTTCTTCTTCCTTGGGTTGAGCAACTGTGACGCAAGTGTAGAGATGTAGCCGCGACCTTGCTGTAACCACGTGTAAGGCGCTGTAACCGCTGCAGAAACGTCAAACGGTCCGCCAGTATTGGCGGACCGTTCTTTAACGGCGTGAAGCGCGGAGTTACTGCGGGGTTAGGATGGTTGTGCGGCTATGCGCACTCACATTCCTGTGTGCGTGCCGCACGCCACGTGCAGATCAGCAACATTTTCCCTGCCCCCCGCCGTAGCGGGCCTCCTGCCGTTCGCGAAAGAATGCCTCGTAGGTCATGGGTTCGCGGTCGGGGTGGGTGGCCTCCATGTGCGCCACATAGGTCTGGTAATCCGGCAAACCCACCATCAGGCGCAGGGACTGGCCCAGGTAGCGTCCCATGGTTCCAAGTTGCTCAAGCATGATGGATCTCCTGTTTCCAAATCCAAGCCCGATATCGGGTTAGCGCTGGCCGGTGGCCAGCGCACCCACTCAATGCTGCGCCGAAGCCGAAGCCGGCATCGCTTCGAACGGCGTTTCGCGGTCGCTCGGGCGGCTCTGCGTGCGAGCCTTCATCGCGGTCTTGAAGCCGTAGAACACGATCGACAGCACCACGAACATGAACAGCGCGCACAGCCCGGCATCCAGGTAGTCGTTGAAGACGATGCGATGCATCTGCTCCATCGACTTGGCCGGAGCCAGCACCTTGCCTTGGGCGATGGCGTCGCTGAACTTGGCCGCGTGGGTCAGGAAGCTGACCTTGGGGTCGGCGTCGAACAGCTTTTGCCAGCCGGCGGTCAGCGTGCAGATCAGCAGCCAGATGGTGGGCACCAGGGTGACCCAGGCGTACTGGCCGCGCTTCATCTTGACCAGCACGCAGGTGCCGAGCACCAGCGCCACCGAAGCCAGCATCTGGTTGGAGATGCCGAACAGCGGCCACAGCGTGTTGATGCCGCCCAGCGGGTCAACCACGCCCTGGTACAGGAAATAGCCCCAGAACGATACGGTCAGCGCGGTGGCGATCAGGTTGGCCGGCAGCGAGTCGGTGCGGCGAAACGACGGCACGAAGCTGCCCAGCAGGTCCTGCAGCATGAAGCGGCCCGCGCGGGTGCCCGCATCTACCGCGGTCAGGATGAACAGCGCCTCGAACAGGATGGCGAAGTGGTACCAGAAGGCCATCATGGCCTGGCCGCCCACCACCTGGTGCAGGATGTGGGCAATGCCCACGGCCAGCGTCGGTGCGCCGCCGGCGCGCGAGATGATGGAGTTCTCGCCAACGTCCTTGGCGGTCTGGATCAGCACGTCGGGCGTGATCACGAAGCCCCAGCCCGAAACCACCTGGGCTACCGTTTCCGGCGAGGTGCCGATCACGGCTGCCGGGCTGTTCATGGCGAAGTAGACGCCCGGCTCGATCACCGAGGCGGCCACCAGCGCCATGATGGCGACGAAGGACTCGGCCAGCATCGCGCCATAGCCGATAAAGCGCATATGCGCTTCGCTCTCAAGCAGCTTGGGCGTGGTGCCCGAGGAGATCAACGCGTGGAAGCCCGACACCGCGCCGCAGGCGATGGTGATGAAGAGGAACGGGAACAGGTTGCCCGACCACACCGGCCCGCCGCCCTTGGCGAACTGTGTGAACGCCGGCATCTTCAGCTCCGGCGCCACGATCAGGATGCCGATGGCCAGCGCGATGATGGTGCCGATCTTCAGGAAAGTGGAGAGATAGTCGCGCGGGGCCAGCAGCAGCCACACCGGCAGCACGGCGGCGATAAAGCCGTAGATGATCAGCATCCACGTCAGCGCCTTGCCGTCGTAGGTGAACAGCGGCGCCAGCACGGCGCTCTCATGCACATACTGGCCGCCGATGATGGCGAGCATCAGCAGCACGAAACCGATCACCGACACCTCGCCGATGCGGCCCGGGCGGATGTAGCGCGTGTAGATACCCATGAAGATGGCGATAGGAATCGTCACCCCCACCGTGAAGGTGCCCCAGGGCGAGTCCGCCAGCGCCTTCACCACGATCAGCGCCAGCACTGCCAGGATGATGATCATGATCATGAAGCAGCCGAACAGCGCGATCATGCCGGGCACCGTGCCCATCTCGGACTTGATCAGGTCGCCCAGCGAGCGGCCGTCGCGGCGCGTGGAGATGAACAGCACCATGAAGTCCTGCACCGCACCGGCAAACACCACGCCCGCCAGAATCCACAGCATGCCGGGCATATAGCCCATCTGCGCGGCCAGCACCGGGCCCACCAGCGGGCCGGCGCCGGCAATGGCGGCGAAGTGGTGGCCGAACAGCACCGCCTTGTTGGTCGGCACGTAGTCCAGCCCGTCGTTATGGCGCCAGGCCGGCGTCATGCGTTTGGGATCGAGCTGCATCACCTTCTCGGCGATGAACTTGCTGTAGTAGCGGTAAGCGATCAGATAGATACAGATCGCGGCGACCACGATCCACAAGGCACTGACGGCTTCGCCGCGAGACAGTGCAACGGTGGCAAAGGCAAAGGCGCCAAGGACGGCGACGGCCAGCCACACCAGGTGTTGCCCGATGCGATTCATGATGAGGGTCTCCTCAGACCATTTTTAGGAATGCCGGCGGCGGCAGGTGCCGGAAGCAAGGGGGGCGCGGGTGGCGTCCCCTGGTGGCGGCGGGCGGAGGGGTGGGCGGCGGGTTGGTTCCTGCCATGTCTCCGTCGACGCCCGGTATGTCTCGCAAGATCCGGATCTGGTCGTCGCAGGCGGGCGATGCAAACAGCTCAGACGCTAGCCGCACCCACTGCGCAGGACGCATGCATTGCGCCGCCTGTGCGGCACTCGCGCGTCCGGCGTGTAGTATTGACACCCGTCCCTGGCGGCACAAGCGCGGAACTACGCAGCGATGCTGCGTGTTACTACGTAGATCGACGCTCGCATGCCGCTTGCGCGTCATCCGTGTTTACCCCGGTCCCGATGAAACTCCGTCAGAAAATCCTGTTACTGGCCGTCGCGCCGCTCGCCGTGGCCATGTTCGGCATCGCGCTGGCCGTGCGTTACCAGGCCACCCAGCTGGCAAGCCACGAGCGCGCGCTGGTCGAGGCGGCCTACCTGCAGAGCAAGGAAGTCGAGCTGCGCCACTACGTAGAACTGGCGCAAAGCGCGATCGCGCCGATGGTGCGCTCGGGCCACAACGATGCGGCCACCCGCGACGCCGCCATGCAGGCCCTGGCGCGCCTGGACTACGGCCCCGACGGCTACTTCTTTCTCTACGACCTGCAGGGCCGCAACCTGATGCACCCGCGCCAGCCCGAGCTGGTCGGCCAGGATTTGTGGAGCTTGCGTGACCCGCAGGGCGCGCTCACCATCCAGAAGCTGATCGCCGCGGCCCGCGCCGGCGGTGGGTCGGTGCGCTATATGTGGAGAAAGCCCTCGTCGCAGCAACTGGCCCCCAAGCTGGGTTACGTGGTCGCCGTGCCGGAGTGGAACTGGATGCTGGGCACCGGCATCTATCTCGACGACGTGGAGCGCACCCTGCGCCAGCTCGATGCGCGGGCGGAGACCGATATCCGCGAGACCATGGCCTGGATCGGCGTGATTGCCGCGATCAGCATCCTGTTGGTGGCCGCCAGCGGCCTGGCGCTCAATGTGAGCGAGCACCGCGAGGCCGACGCCAAGCTGCGGCAGCTGGCGCAGCGCGTGGTGCAGTCGCAGGAAGAAGAACGCGCGCGGCTGTCGCGCGAGCTGCACGACGGCATCAGCCAGTTGCTGGTGTCGGTCAAGCTGCTGCTGGAGACGGCCGCCAACCGCCTGCGCATGGCCCCGGCCGAGGGCGCCTCGGTTGCGCCCGTGCTTGGCACGGCGCTGGTCCGGCTGGATACGGTCTTCAATGAGGTGCGCCGGGTGGCGCGCAACCTGCGCCCTGCCCTGCTTGACGACCTCGGCCTGTTCGCGGCGCTGCAGCACCTGGCACGCGAGATGCAGGAAGGCAGCGGGCTGCAGATTGCGGTGTCGCACACGGGCAAGCCGCGCGAACTCGCCGACGAGCAGGCCACGGCCCTCTACCGCATCGCCCAGGAGGCGCTGACCAATGTGGAGCGGCATGCGCATGCGCGCCATGTCACGCTGGTGCTGGCGTTTGACGTCAACGCTACCCGGCTGACCGTGCAGGACGACGGCGCCGGCTTCGACGTGGCACGCATGCAGCTCGATCCGAAGCGCGGCATCGGCCTGCGCAACCTGCGCGAGCGCGTCGCCGCGCTGGGCGGCGAGTTCGATATCGTCTCCGGGCCGGGCGCGACCAGGCTGAGCGCCGCGGTTCCGGTAGTGCCGGTGCAGTCGAGCATACGCCACAACCCAAATTTGCCAGACTCACCAGGAAACACCCACTCATGACCCCCGCCCCCGCCCGCGTCCTGCTGATCGACGACCACGCGCTGGTGCGCGACGGCATGCGCATGCGTCTTAGCCTGCAGCCCGAGCTCACGGTGGTGGGCGAAGCCGACGACGGCGAGGCCGCGCTGGCCTGGCTGGCGCGGGCCAGCGCCGAGCACATGCCTGAGCTGGTCATCACCGATATCGGCATGCGGGGCATGGGCGGCATCGCACTGGCCGCCGCGTTGCACGAGGACTATCCCGAACTGGCCGTGCTGATCGTGTCGATGCACGACAACCTCGAATACGTGCGCCAGGCGATCCGCGCCGGCGCGCGCGGCTATGTGCTCAAGGATGCGCCCGCCGACGAACTGATGGCCGCCATCGCCGCAGTGCTGGCCGGCCGCGTGTTCTACAGCGCCCGCATCGCCCGCAGCATGGCCGAGCAAAGCCCGGCCGCCGGGCCGCTCGATGCGCTTACTCCGCGCGAGCGCGACATCTTCAACTGCATCGGCCGCGGCCAGGCCAACAAGGACATTGCCGCCGCGCTGGGCGTGTCGGTGCGCACCATCGAGACCCACCGGCTCAACCTGCGGCGCAAGCTGGGCATCGAAGGCCGCGCCGAACTGGTGAAGTTCGCCGTGGAACATGCCGGCGCCGAGGGCGGACCGGGCGGGCCCAAATGAAAAAAGCCCGCCCCGTTTCCGGGGTGGGCTTTCGAGATTGCTGGCAAGGCTGGAGCGACAGCCGTCGTCGTCGCGTGTGGTTTTGGCCTGTTCGACGGCTCCGGCCGATGCATCAGGTTTGTCAGCGAGGCCGGGCCTGCCTGTTATTTAGGCAGCCAGACGCTTGGCCAGCGCGGCCTTGGCATCCACCAGGGCTTGCGGCAGGTTGTGCTTGAGTTGGGTGAACAGCTCCTCATGCAGCGCCAGCTCCTGTTGCCAGGCGGCGTGGTCGATCGAGGTGACTTGCTCGAATTGCTGCCGGGTGAAGTCCAGGCCTTCCCAGTTCAGGTCCTCGAAGCGGGGCGAGGTGCCGAACACGTGGTCGGTGCCCTTGCCGCGGCCTTCGACGCGGTCGATCATCCACGACAGCACGCGCATGTTCTCGCCAAAGCCCGGCCACACGAAGTTGCCGTCCGCGTCCTTGCGGAACCAGTTGACGCAGTAGATGCCCGGCAGCTTGGCGCCGGCAGCTTCCAGCTTCTTGCCCAGCGCCAGCCAGTGGCCGAAGTAGTCGCTCATGTTGTAGCCGCAGAACGGCAGCATGGCGAACGGGTCGCGGCGCACCACCCCTTGCTGGCCGGCAGCGGCGGCGGTGGTTTCCGAGCCCATGGTGGCGGCCATGTAGACGCCTTCGGTCCAGTTGCGGGCTTCCGTCACCAGCGGCACGGTGGTGGAGCGGCGGCCGCCGAAGATGAACGCATCGATGGCGACGCCGGCCGGGTTGTCCCAGTTATCGTCGATCGACGGGCACTGCACGGCCGGGGCGGTGAAGCGGGCGTTCGGGTGGGCAGCCTTGGCGCCGGTTTCCTTGGCGATGGCCGGGGTCCAGTCCTTGCCTTGCCAGTCGGTCAGGTGCGCCGGAGCTTCCTTGGTCATGCCTTCCCACCACACGTCGCCGTCGTCGGTCAGCGCCACGTTGGTGAAGATGACGTTTTCCTTGAGCGTGGCCATCGCGTTGAAGTTGGTCTTCTCGCTGGTGCCCGGGGCCACGCCGAAGTAGCCGGCTTCCGGGTTGATGGCGTACAGGCGGCCGTCCTGGCCCGGCTTGATCCAGGCGATGTCGTCGCCGATGGTGGTGACCTTCCAGCCTTCGAAGCCCTTGGGCGGGATCAGCATGGCGAAGTTGGTCTTGCCGCAGGCCGACGGGAACGCAGCGGCCACGTGGTACTTCTTGCCTTCCGGCGACGTCACGCCCAGGATCAGCATGTGCTCGGCCAGCCAGCCTTCGTCGCGGCCCATGGTGGACGCAATGCGCAGTGCGAAGCACTTCTTGCCCAGCAGCGCGTTGCCGCCGTAGCCCGAGCCGTACGACCAGATTTCGCGCGTTTCCGGGAAATGGACGATGTACTTCGTCGGGTTGCACGGCCACGCCACGTCTTTCTCGCCGGCAGCCAGCGGCTTGCCCACGGTGTGCACGCACGGCACGAACTCGCCGTCGGTGCCCAGCACGTCGAACACGGCGCGGCCCATGCGCGTCATGATGCGCATGTTGACGGCAACGTACGGCGAATCCGACAGTTCCACGCCAATGTGGGCGATCGGCGAGCCCAGCGGGCCCATCGAGAATGGCACCACGTACAGCGTGCGGCCGCGCATGCAGCCGTCGAACAGGCCGGACAGCGTCTGGCGCATTTCAGCCGGGGCGGTCCAGTTGTTGGTGGCGCCGGCGTCTTCCTTCTTCTGCGAGCAGATGAAGGTGCGGTCTTCCACACGCGCCACGTCGGACGGATCGGACAGCGCCAGGAACGAGTTCTTGCGCTTGGCCGGGTTCAGGCGCTTCATGGTGCCGGCGGCGACCATCTGTTCGCACAGGCGGTCGTACTCTTCCTGCGAGCCGTCGCACCAGTAGATATTGTCGGGTTTGGCAAGGGCGGCGAACTCGGCGACCCAGGCGACCAGCTTCTGGTGCTTGACCCAGGCTGGAACGTTGAGTGCGGGCGTGCCCTGCATGGCGGGGTGGTTCATACTGCAACTCCAAAGCGTAAAGGAAAATCTTGCAAAGCCTGGCCGGTTGCCGCGTCGGGAGACGGCTGGCGGCGGCCCCACGACCAGGGCAGACCGCGGCAATTCGCCGCTGGTTCCGCACCGGGCCGGGTAGGATGGCTCAGGCCAGGATCGTCACATCCCGTTACAACTCCACAGCGACCGGAACTGCGCAAAAGGTCGCGACAGGCCCCGCGGCTGCGCTACAGTGGCGCTTCGCCTGTGACAGGGCCGGGCAGGCTTTGTCCGATGTGGCCCGGGTGACGGGAGCAAGGCTCGACCGACAATCTGGGGCGGCATCGGAACCGGCAAGGATACCACCGCCGCACGCCGCTGTTTTTTGCTCCGCAGCAATGTTCGTGCGCGATTCCGGGCCATGCCGTATTGTCTCGTTTGCCTGTCCGTCGGCTCACTTTCGCGTCGCGCGGGATTGTTCCCGCAGCGTGCTGCATCCGGTGCGATGTCGGGCGGCAGATGCTAAAACTATAACGTTGATGGGTGCGCCGCAATGTGGGTGTGCGCACCTTGCGATAGCCAAACTAGAGTTTCCGATGAAGATTGCCGTACTCGACGATTATCAGGATGCCGTTCGCAAGCTGTCATGCTTCAGCCTGCTCGATAGCCATGACGTCAAGGTGTTCAACAACACCGTCAAGGGCGTAGGCCAGCTGGCGGCACGCCTGTCCGACGTGGAAGCCGTGGTGCTTATCCGCGAACGGTCGCGCATCACCCGGCAACTGCTGGAAAAACTCCCCAAGCTCAAGATCATCAGCCAGACCGGGCGCATTGGCGGCCATGTGGATGTCGAGGCCTGTACCGAGCGCGGCGTGGCGGTGCTGGAAGGCGCGGGCTCGCCCGTGGCCCCGGCCGAGCTCACCTGGGCGTTGATCATGGCGGCCCAGCGCCGCATTCCCCAGTACGTGGCCAGCCTCAAGCATGGCGCCTGGCAGCAGTCCGGGCTCAAGTCCACCACCATGCCGCCCAACTTCGGCCTGGGCCAGGTGCTGCGCGGGCAGACGCTCGGGATCTGGGGCTACGGCAAAATCGGCAAGCTGCTGGCGGGCTACGGCCGCGCCTTCGGCATGAACGTGCTGGTATGGGGACGCGAGAACTCGCAAAAAAGCGCGCGCGAAGACGGCCTGGCCGTGGCCGAGTCGCAGGAGCAATTGTTTACCGACAGCGATGTCCTGTCGCTGCACCTGCGCCTGAATGACGAGACCCGCGGGCTGGTCAAGCTGGCCGACTTCTCCCGCATGAAGCCCACCGCGCTGTTCGTCAACACCAGCCGCGCCGAGCTGGTCGAGGAAAACGCCCTGCTGGCCGCGCTCAACCGCGGGCGCCCCGGCATGGCGGCGGTCGACGTGTTCGAGTCCGAGCCCATCCTGCAGGGCCACGCCCTGCTGCGCATGGAAAACTGCATCTGCACGCCGCACCTGGGCTATGTCGAGCGCGAAAGCTATGAGATGTACTTCCGCATTGCCTTCCAGAACATCCTCGATGTGCTGAGCGGCAAGCATGACAGCATCGCCAATCCCAAGGCGCTGACCCCGGCGCTGTCGCGATAAGCGCCAGGCCGTAGACGCTAGCCCCGCCGGCCCCCCTCGGCCGGCGAGTGCGCTACGCTCAACGCGAACAAGGCAAAACCGCTACACTCGGACTTCCCGCGCGGCCTCTGGCCGCGCTTTTCGTCCTTCCCACCTCCTTTTCCCTGCCCCGGTCGCCATGGATCCCAGGCTCGTGATGCTGTGCCTTGGCAATTTTGTCATCGGTACCGGCGCGATGATCGTCACCGGCATGCTCAATGACATTGCCGGCGATTTCCAGCTCGGCGCCGGCACCGCCGGCCAGCTGATCTCCGTGTTTGCGCTGGCGACCTGCGTCGGCGCGCCCTTGTTCGCCACGCTTGGCTCGCGCATCGACCGCCGGCTGCTGCTGGCGGGCGCGCTGCTGGTCTATGCCGCGATGCACCTGGCCGCGGCCTTCGCGCCGAGCTTTGCCAGCCTGATGGCGATTCGCTTCCTGAGCGCGATCGGCGCGGCCATCTACACCCCGCAAGCCGCTGCCACCTTGCCGTTGCTGGTCAACGCGCAGACGCGCGGGCGCGCCATCAGCTTTGTCTTCCTGGGCTGGAGCGTGGCCAGCGTGGTGGGCGTGCCGATGGGGACGTGGATCGCCAGCACGCTGGGCTGGCGCTTCAGCATGGGGCTGGTGGGTTTGCTGGCGCTGGGCGCATCGGTGGGCGTGTGGCGGGCCTTGCCGCCGCGGCTGTATGTGGAGCCGGTGGGGCGGGCGGCCTGGGGCGCGGTGCTGCGGCACACACCGATGGTGCTGGTGGTGGCCACCACCATGATCCAGTCGGCCGGGATGTTTACGCTGTTTACTTATATTGCCCCGCTGCTGCGCGACGTGCATGGCATCAGCGGCGGCACGCTCAGCCTGATGTTCCTGGCTTATGGCGCCTGCGGCGTCAGCGGCAATGTGCTGGCGGCTTCGCGCATGGACCGGGCCACGCCCGCGCGCATCGTCCAGTTCGCCATGCTGACGTCGCTGGCGGCCATGTTGCTGTGGCCGCTGGCCACGCTGGGGCCGGTGGCGCTGGTGCTGATCTTCATGTTGTGGGGCGTGGGCGGCTTTGCTACCAACAGCGCGCAGCAGGCGCGGCTGGTGGCGCTGGCGCCGGAGCGCGCGGCGGTATCGATCTCGCTCAACTCGTCTTCCATCTACCTCGGCCAGGCCCTGGGCGCGATGGGCGGCGCGGCGATCTACGCGACAGCCGGCGCCGACTCCCTGCACTGGGGCGCGGCGGCACTGATGCTGCTGGCGCTGGTCGTATCGCAGCAGGCGCGGGTGCTGGGACGGCGCTGGAGCCTGTGCGAGGCAGCGCGGCAGCAGGCCTGACCCAATCTACCCGGACAAAGCGGCCAGCCGTGCGGCACCACACACGCGGCAGCCGCTTGATACCGCTGTTCGGAAAATCCCGGCGCTAAGATAAAGGACACAGGATCAAGGAGACGGCATGAGCACATCCAATGGCATGCGCCTGCTCGCCATCAGCGTCGGCAAGGCGGTCCCGCTCTTCGTGGCGGCGGTGGGTACCGAAGCGGTGGTGATGTCGGGCATCCGCAAGCACCCGCTCAGCACCTTGCTGCATCCGCTGTCGGTGGCCGTGCGCCCGCTGGGGCTGGCGGGCGACGAACAGGCCGACCTGAGCGTGCACGGCGGCCTGGACAAGGCGGTCTACGCCTACCCGGCCGAACACTACGCCTGGTGGAACGAGCGCCGCCGGGAAGCGCGCCTGCCCGAGGCCGGGAAGCCGCTCGTCCCCGGCGCCATGGGCGAAAACCTGACCCTGGAGGGCGTGCTCGAGACCGACCTGTGGGTGGGGGATCTGCTGCGCATCGGCGACGTGGTGCTCAAGGTGGAGTCGCCCCGCCAGCCCTGCTACAAGCTCAACGCCGTGATGGGCTACCGCCATGCGATCAAGCATATGGTGCAAAGTGGTTATTCAGGCATTTACCTGAGCGTGGTCACCCCGGGCGATCTCCAGGCCGGCGCCGCGGTGGCCGTCGAGCCCGGACCGCGCGATGTGTCGATAGAAAGCATCAACACCCGGCAACGCAATGGCCGCCAGAGCCAGCTTTTCTGATAATGTTTGGCTCTCGATACAAGCAGGTATCCGCTCGCGCTGTAATAGTTTGTAATGGCGCGGATTGCGCGGGCACTGGCCTTCAGCGCCCCTGATCCTGTACTACTAGCGGTCTTCCGCAGCGCGGCACCGGCTTCCCAGAAGGCCGGGCCACGGGGGAGCGGGCGCATTTTGCGCGCACTGTAAGAGAGTCCTCACATGAAAACGAACGGGATCGACCAGGCCAAGGGCTTTGTCGACGCTAAGTGGAGTCCGGCGATGGGTACCGGCAAAGGGGTTTCGCCCTGGTTGCTCGGCGCGGTCTTGATCGCGCTGGCCGCGGGCGGATGGTTCGGCTGGCGTGCCTGGACGGCGCCCAAGCCGGCGGCCAAGGCGCCGCCCGTGGTGGTGGTGGCCACCGCCTTGGTGCAGCAGGGGGACGTGCCGCTGCGGGTGACGGCTAACGGCACGGTGAGCGCGCTCGCCACGGTGGAGATCCGCCCGCAAGTGTCGAGCACCGTGCGCAGCGTGCATATCAAGGAAGGCCAGACCGTCAAGCCGGGCGACCTGCTCTTCACGCTGGACACCCGCATGGACGAGGCCAACCTCGCCAAGGCGCAGGCCCAGCTGATGCGCGACCAGGCCGACCTGTCCGATGCGCGCCGCACCCTGGCGCGCAGCAAGGAGCTGCTGGAGCGCAATTTCATCTCCAAGAGCGCGGTGGATACGGCCCAGGCCAAGGTCGACGGCTTCGAGGCCACCATCCGCGCCGACCAGGCCGCCATCGAGGCCAGCCGCGTGGCGGTCAGCTATGGCGCCATCCGTGCCACCATCGGCGGGCGCACCGGCGTGATCAATATGTTCCCCGGCTCGCTGGTGATGCCCAACAGTGCGCTGCCGATGGTCACCATCGCCCAGGTGCAGCCGATTGCCGTCACCTTCACGCTGCCCGAGCGCCAGCTCGCCGCGCTGCGCGAGGCCCTGCACGCCGGCCCGGTCGCCGTGACCGCGCTGCCCAACGACGGCAGCAAGACCCCGGTCACCGGCAAGATCAGCTTTGTCGACAACACGGTGGACCCGCAGTACGGCAGCATCCGCATCAAGGCGCAGTTCGGCAACGACGAGCAGCGCCTGTGGCCGGGTACCTACGCCAACGTGGACGCGGTGGTACAGACGCTCAAGGATGCGCTGTCCGTGCCGCCGCAGGCGGTGGTGACGGGACCCGAGGGGCGCTTTGTCTACGCCGTGCAGCCTGACAACCGCGTCAAGCCGATGCCGGTCAAGGTGCAGGTCTCGACCGCCAGCGCCGCCGTGATCGAGGGCGTGCCGCCCGGCACGCGCGTGGTGGTGGAAGGCGCGCAGAACCTGCGCACCGGCAGCCTGGTGCGCGAAGCGACGCCCGCCGCCAAGGCAGGCACCGCCAGCGCCGCCGTGGCGCACGCCAAGCATTGAGTCCAGAGCACTAACACCATGACCTTGTCCGAGCTCTGTATTCGCCGTCCGGTGATGACGATACTGCTGTGTCTTGCAGTGATCGTCACCGGCATCGCGCTCTACCCCACCATCCCGATCGCGGCGCTGCCGTCGTTCAACTCGCCGGTGATCCAGGTCACGGCCACCTTGCCCGGGGCCAGCCCCGAGACCATGGCGGCGTCGGTGGCGACCCAGCTGGAAAAGCAGTTTGCCACCATCCCCGGCGTGTCGGTGATCAGCTCATCCAACACGCTCGGCAACTCCAGCATCACCATCGAGTTCAACAACGACCGCGACATCGACGCCGCGGCCGTCGACGTGCAGGCGGCGCTGTTCCGCGCCCAGCGCGCGCTGCCGATCGAGATGACGGTGCCGCCGTCGTACCGCAAGGTCAACCCGGCCGATGCGCCGGTGCTGCTGCTGGCGATCAACTCGCCGGCCATGAGCCTGGCCGAGTTGAAT
Source organism: Cupriavidus sp. CuC1 (assembly GCF_044627735.1). Lineage (NCBI taxonomy): Bacteria > Pseudomonadati > Pseudomonadota > Betaproteobacteria > Burkholderiales > Burkholderiaceae > Cupriavidus > Cupriavidus sp. CuC1. Next base: position 12,860 of record NZ_JBIUHC010000083.1, read on the forward strand.
GCGTTCGGCGACAACCTGATCTCGCCCAGCCTGGCCACCCTGCCGGGCGTGGCGCAGGTGCAGGTGTTCGGGCAAAAGCGTTTTGCCGTGCGCGTGCGCGCCCACCCGGACGCCCTCGCCGCGCGCGGCCTCACGCTGGATGAGCTGGCCACGGCGCTCAACCGCGCCAACGCCAATACGCCGGTGGGCACGCTGGACGGCGCGCGCCAGACGCTCACCATCCAGGCCAACCGCCAGCTCGCCAGCGCCGACGCCTTCCGCAACATCATCGTGGCCAGCCAGCCCAGCGGCGCGCTGGTGCGGCTCTCGGACGTGGCCGATGTGGAAGACAGCGTCGAGACCATCAAGACCGGCAGCTGGCTCAACAACGAGCGCTCCATCGTGCTCGCCGTGCTGCGCCAGCCGGATGCCAATACGGTGGCGGTGGTGGACGCCATCAAGAACGCGCTGCCCCGCCTGATCCAGCAGATGCCGGATTCGGTCAACGTGGCCGTGGTCAACGACCGCTCGCAATCGATCCGCGAATCCATCCACGACGTGCAGTTCACGCTGGCCCTGACCGTCGGGCTGGTAGTGATGGTGATTTTCCTGTTCCTGCGTCGCGCTGCCGCCACGCTGATTCCCACTGTGTCGCTGCCGATCTCGCTGATTGGCACGGTGGCGCTGATGAAGGCCTTCGGCTACAGCCTGGACAATGTGTCGCTGCTGGCCATCACGCTTGCCGTGGGCTTGGTGGTGGACGATGCCATCGTGATGCTGGAAAACATCGTGCGCCACATCGAGGAAGGCGTGCCGCCGCTCAAGGCCGCGCTGGTCGGCTCGCGCGAGATGGGCTTCACCATCTTGTCGATCTCGATCTCGCTGGTGGCGGTGTTCATCCCCATCTTCTTCATGCCGGGCGTGATCGGCCTGCTGTTCCACGAGTTCGCGGCCGTGGTGTCGCTGGCCATCCTGGTGTCGGCGCTGGTGTCGCTCACGCTGATCCCGATGCTGTGCGCGCGCTTCCTGTCGGCCGAGAACGTGCCGATCGACGAGTCGCAGCATGCCTACGGCGACCACACGGGTGCCAGCCACGCACCGGCCATCGTGCAGAAGCAGACCATCGGGCTGCGCTCCACCCAGTGGTTCGAGAACCTGTTCGAGTTCACCCTGCATCGCTACGCGCGCGGGCTCGACTGGTGCCTGGCGCACCGCAAGTCGGTGCTGGCGGTGGCCGGCCTGACCTTCGTGCTGACCGCGGTGCTGTTCGTGATCATCCCCAAGGGCTTCTTCCCGGAAGAAGACATCGGGCAGATCCAGGTCAATGCCGAAGGCCCGCAGGATATCTCCTTCGACGCCATGGCCGACCGGCTGCGCGATGCGGCCGAGCGCATGCGCAAGAACCCCGCGGTGCGCAGCATCGTGATCTCGATCGGCGGCGGGCCCTCCCCTGCCATCAACACGGGCCGCATGTTCGTCGAGCTCAAGCCGCTGGGCGAGCGTCCCAAGATGGCCAAGGTGGTGGAGTCCTTGCGCAAGGACGTCTCGGGCATCGCCGGCCTGGCGGTTTACTTCTCGCCGGTGCAGAACCTGCGCCTGGGCGGGCGCCAGAGCAAGAGCCGCTACCAGTACACGCTGCAAAGCGTGAAGGCCGGCCAGCTGCAGGAGTACTCCGACAAGCTGATGGGCAAGATGCGCACCGATCCGCTGTTCCGCGACGTCACCAGCGATTCGCAGCAATCGGGCCTGGAGGCCCAGCTATCGATCGATCGCGACAAGGCCAACGCGCTGGGCGTGCAGATCCAGGACGTGCGCCAGGCGCTGTACTCCGCCTTTGGCGAGCGCCAGGTGTCCACCATCTACACGCCGATCGACAACTACTACGTGATCCTGCAGGCGGCTGATATCGACCGCGCCGACGAGACCGCGTTCTCCAAGATCTACGTGCGCAGCAAGACCGGGCAGATGGTGCCGATCTCCGCCTTCGCCACCACCGAGCGCCGGGTCGGGCCGATTGCCGTGAACCACCAGGGCCAGCTGCCCTCGGTGACGGTGTCGTTCAACCTTGCGCCGGGCGCGGCGCTGGGCGCGGCCTCCACCAAGATCGATGCCTACAAGCAAGAGATCGCCATGCCCACCGCGATCTTCACGAGCTGGGGCGGCGACGCGGCGGTGTTCCAGTCGTCCCAGGCCACGCAGGTGCTGCTGCTGGTGGCGGCGCTCGCCGTGATCTACACGCTGCTGGGCGTGCTGTATGAGAGCTACATCCATCCGCTGACCATCCTGGCCGGCCTGCCCTCGGCGGCCGTCGGCGCGCTGCTCACGCTCTTCATCTTCAATGTGGAGCTGTCGCTGATCGCCACCATCGGCGTGCTGATGCTGATCGGCATCGTCAAGAAGAACGCCATCATGATGATCGACTTCGCGCTGGCGGCGCAGCGCGAGCAGGGCATGGCCCCGGCGCACGCGATCCGGCAGGCCTGCCTGTTGCGCTTCCGCCCGATCATGATGACGACCTTCGCCGCCGTGATGGGCGCGCTGCCGCTGGCGCTCGGCCTCGGCGCGGGCGCCGAGCTGCGCCAGCCGCTGGGCCTGGCGGTGGTGGGCGGCCTGCTGTTCTCGCAGGTGATCACGCTGTTCATCACCCCGGTGATCTACCTCGCGCTCGACCGCTTCTCGGGCACCGGCCCGCTGCAGATCGATGAACAAGGCAATCGTCTGCCGGCCCTGGTGGGCGGCGAGGCTGCGCACTGAGCGTGCCGCCGTAGCAAATCGCGACGCCTCGGGGGCGGTGCCGGATCGGTCGGCACCGCCCTTTTTGTTTCTGCTTCGTTGCGGCATTGCCACCAAGCGCCGCGCTTCGTATGCAGGGGCATGCATTGTGGTGATTCATGCTTTACAAATCGTTACTAATTGATAATAATTCGCATTCTCAATAGTGCGTGGCCGGGTCCGCCGAGCAACGCCTGACCACGCGAGCCAGCCGCCGTTCTTCGCACCAGCCAGCCAGCGTTTCGTTTTTTTTGGGGAAAATCCATGAAACGCCGCTGTCTGGCGCGCTTGCGCGCCTCTGTCCGAGTCACGCCCGTTGCCGCCGTCTGCGCCGCCCTGGGCGGTCCCGCCCTGGCTGCCGAGCCGGCCGCCGATCCGGCCGGCCGCTTGAGCGAGGTAGTGGTCACCGCCACCCGCACCGAGGAGCGCGCCGACGCCGTTGCCTCCACCATCACCGCCATCGACGCCAGCCGGATCGAACGCGCCCAGCCTGTCGACGAGGCCGCCCTGTTCGCCGATGAGCCCGATATCGACGTGCCCCGCGACCGCCGCCGCTTTGGCGCCGGCAGCATCAATGTCCGCGGCATCGAGGGCAACCGCGTGCTGCTGATGGTCGACGGCGTGCGCCTGCCCGACTACTACAACGGCGGCGGCCCTTCCAACCTGTCCAGCGCCACCCGCGACGCGCCCGAATTCTCCTTCCTCAAGCGGATCGAGGTGCTGCGCGGGCCGGCTTCCAGCCTGTACGGCTCGGACGCCATCGGCGGCGTGGTGTCGTACGTCACCAAGGATCCCGAGGACCTGATGCGCGCTCGCGCGGTGGGTGGCGAGGCCGGCCTGTCGTGGAACGGCGTCGACCGCAGCTTCGGCCAGACCGCGGGCGTGGCCGGTGGCAACGAGACCATCAAGGGCTTGTTCATGTACGCGCACCGCAAGGGGCACGAAGTGGAGAGCATGGGCGGCAACGACACCACCTCGACCGGCCGCACCAAGGCCAATCCGCAGAACAGCGAGACCAACGCGTGGCTCGGCAAGATCGTGCTCGATCCCGCCGCCGGCCATCGCTTCAGGCTGACCTACGAGCATCGTGACAACGATACCTTCACCGATATCCGCCGGCTGTCCACCGCGCTGCCGCGCGTGACCTCCGCCAGCGGCACCGAGGACCTGTCGCGCAACCGTGTCAGCCTGGACTACGAATGGAAGCCGGCCAGCCGCGTCATCGACCGCCTGAGCGCGGCAGTGTTCTACCAGCAGAGCGAGTTCAACACCGTGACCAACCAGGTACGCAGCAACACCAGCGCCGGATGCTCGGGCTCCACCGCGGGCGGCAGCCTGTGCGACGTGAACCTGCTGTTCGGCTTCCGCCAGCAGCAGACCGGTTTCAATGTGCAGGCCGACAAGTCGTTCAACACCGGCATCGTTGGCCACCGGCTGATCACGGGCGTGGACTTCCTGCGTACCCAGACCAGCGAGATGCGCGACGGCACCACCTACAACCGCACCACCGGCGTGGTGTCGAAATCGCTGGCCGGCGACAACTTCCCGATCCACGATTTTCCCAAGGGCGAAACGCGCCAGACCGGCATCTTCGTGCAGGATGAACTGCAGTTCGCCGGCGGCCGCTTCACGCTCACGCCCGGCCTGCGCTTTGACCACTACTCGCTCGGCCCGGACGACGACAAGCTCTACAACAGCGTGGCCTCCAAGCCCGCCATCAGCAAGAGTGATTCCGCCCTGTCGCCCAAGCTCTCCGCACTGTGGCAAGCCACCGACCGCATCAACCTGTGGGCGCAGTACGTGTTCGGCTACCGCGCGCCCAACTACCAGGAAATCAACGGCAGCTTTCGCAACACCATCCAGGGCTACGGCGCCGCGCCCAATGGCGACCTGAACCCGGAGAAGAGCCGCTCGTTCGAAATCGGCGCGCGCTATACGGATGAGCGCGTGCAGACCAGCGTCGCGGTGTTCGACAACCGCTACAAGGACTTCATCGAGCAAGTCGCGCTGAGGTGCCCGTCGGACCCCGCCTGCCTCGCCGGCCTGCGCGCGACGTACCAGTACCGCAACCAGAGCAGCGTGCGCATCTACGGTGCCGAGTGGCGCGGCAGCTATCGCTTCCTGCCGCAATGGCGCGTGGACAGCGCCGTGGCCTACGCGCACGGCAACAACGAGCAAACCGGCCAGCCGCTCAACAGCGTCTCCCCGCTGCGCGCCAGCGCGGCGCTGACGTGGGAGCGCGGCAGCAACAGCCAGGGCCAGGGCGCAAGCCTGCGCTGGCGCGGCGCGCGCGCCGTGACGCGCACCGACGACACCTCCTTTGCCTACTTCAAGCCGGGCGGCTATGGCGTGGCCGACCTCCAGGGCTGGTGGCGCTTCAACCGCTACGCCAGCCTGGTGCTGTCGGTGAATAACGTGTTCGACAAGAAGTACTGGCTATGGGGCGATGTGCGCCAGGGCAGCGTGGCCGCCAGCGAGCCGGGCCTGGACTTCTACACGCAGCCTGGACGTACCTTTGCCGCCAGCGTGAAGCTGTCGTTCTGACCGGAAGCGATACGACCCGACATGTCCCCACAAAACAAGATCAAGATGCGGTGGCTGCGCACACTCTGCCTGCTGTGGATAACCTGGCTGATGCTCGGCATGCAGCCAGCGTCGGCCGCGCCGCGCATCGCGGTGCTGACCACCTCGCCGGTGCCCGCCGGCAAGTTCGAGCCGCTGCAGGCCATGGCGCGAGCGCACGGCATGACGCTGGACGCGCGCTATCTCGAGCGCATGAGCGCGCAGGACATCGCGCCGTTCATCGACGGCGCCGGCCTGCTGATCCTGGACGCGCCGCGCGACCATATCGTTACCGAGATGCTGGCCAAGCTCGGGCCGCTGTGGACCCATGCGCGCGTGCCGCGCCTGCTGATCGCCACCGACCGCTTCGAGGCGCACGGCGTGGATAACGCGCTGGGTGCAACGCTGCAGGCGTACTACGTCAACGGCGGCCGCGCCAACTTCGACGCGATGATGCGCACGCTGGCCGCGCAGCAGTTCAAGCTGCGCGCGGACAGCGGCATTCCCGCGCCGGTGGTCTTTCCCAAGGCCGCTTACTACCATCCGCGACTCGCCAGCGTGGTGACTGCCTCGCCGGAAGACGCGCTCAAGGTGTCCGGCCACGCCGGCGAGCCGGTGATCGGCGTCGCCATCCACCAGGCCTACGTGTCCGGTCTCGACAGCGCCTTCATCGACGACCTGATCGCGCGCATCGAAGCGCGCGGCGCGCGTGCCCTGGTCTTCTACAGCGGCGTGATGGATGCGCACGGCGTGCTGCGCATGGCCGCGCCCGGCGCAAAGCGCATCGTCGACGTGCTCATCAACGGCCAGATCATGCTCAACGCGGCGGGCCGCAAAGCGGAGTTCGAAACACTCGGCATCCCGGTGCTGCAGGTCATGCCCTATCGCAAAGGCGACGCGCAAGACTGGGAGCGCGACCCGCACGGCATCAGTCTCACCGACACGCCCTTCTACCTCGTGCGGCCCGAGCTTGCCGGCGCGAGCGATCCCATGCTGGCCGCCGCCACTTCGCACAAGGACGGCAGCATCGTCAGCCTGCCGGCGCAGCTCGATGCCGTAGCCGACAAGGCGCTGGCGCTCACGCTCCTGCAGCGCACGCCGAATGCGGACAAGCGCGTGGCGATCCTGTTCTACAACTATCCGGCCGGTGAGAAGAACCTGTCGGCATCGTTCCTCAACCTGCCGCGCAGCCTGTCGTCCATGCTGGCCGCACTGCATGCGGCTGGCTACCGTACCGACGCTGCGGATGCGCTCACGCTGCAGCGCGACCTGGGTGCATTGCTCGCCCCGTTCTACCGTGATGGACAGCTCGCCGCGCTGCTCGACGCGGATCGCGCGGTGTGGATGCCGATGGCGCAATACCGCCGCTGGTACGACGCGCAGCCCGCCGCGTTCCGCGCCGAGGTCAGCGCGCGCTGGGGCGAGCCCGAATCCTCGTCGATGGCGATCAGGCGCAATGGCGTGGCCGGCTTCGCCATCCCGCGCCTGCAGCTCGGCAACATCGCGCTGATGCCGGTGCCACCGCGCGGCGAGCGTGACGAAGCCGCCGAGAAAGCGCTCTATCACTCCACCAAGACGCCACTCAACCACTTCTACATGGCGGCCTACCTGTGGGCACGCGAAGACCGCGAGGCGCTGGTGCACTACGGCACCCACGGCACGCAGGAATGGACGCCCGGCAAGGAGCGCGGCTTGTCCGTGACCGACCAGCCCTACCTGGTGCTGGGCAGCGTGCCGGTGATCTATCCCTACATCGTCGATGACGTGGGCGAAGCATTGCAGGCCAAGCGCCGCGGCCGCGCCACCATCATCAGCCACCAGACGCCGCCGTTCAAGCCTGCGGGCCTGCACACCGATCTGTCGGTGCTGCACGACCAGTTGCACAACTACCTGCAGCAGGACGACGGCGCGGTCAAGGACACGCTGCGCGAGGACATCCTCAAGCGCAGCGCGCGCATGCACCTGCTCGACGACATGGGCTGGCCGCAGGCCCGCGCGGGCGCGCGGTTCACCGAATACCTCGATGCGCTGCACACGCATCTGCACGAGCTAGCCGGCGCGTTGCAGCCCTATGGCCTGCACACCTTCGGCCAGTCGCAGGATCCCGAACTGCGGCTCTACACGGTGATGGCCATGCTCGGGCAACCGTGGCTCAAGCGCGTGTTTCCCGATGAGCCGGAAGAACTGTTCGCGCTCGACTACAAGCAGCTCGCGCAATCGGCGCCGTATGCCATGCTGCGCAAGTACGTGATCGAGGGCGCGCCGCTGACGAACCTGTCCGATCCCAGGCAGCGCGAAGACATGCAGCGCGCCCGCACGCTTTACGCCAGCCTCGACGCCGCGCCGGAGAGCGAATCCATCCTCAGCGCGCTGGCCGGCCGCTACGTGCTGGCCGGCACCGGCGGCGACCCGGTGCGCAATCCCGATGCGCTGCCGACCGGGCGCAACCTGTATGGGTTCGATCCTTCCAAGGTGCCCAGCCGCGAGGCCTGGACAGCAGGACAAGGTGCGGCCGAAGCGATGATCGCCGACTGGCGCAAGCGCCACGGCAAGTGGCCCGCCAAGCTGGCCTTTTCGCTGTGGAGCGTGGAGACCATGCGCCATCAAGGCATGCTGGAAGCCCAGGCGATGGCCGCCATGGGGATCCGCCCGAAGTGGGACGGCGGTGGCCGCGTGGTCGGCGTGGAAGCGATTCCCGCCGCCGAGCTCAAGCGGCCGCGTGTGGATGTGGTGCTGTCTGCTACCGGCCTCTATCGCGATCACTTCCCCAACCTGATCAAGTGGCTGGCCGAAGCGGTGAAGCTCGCCGCCGCGCAGCCCGAGCCCGACAACGCGGTTGCCGCCAGCACGCGCGCACTCAGCACGCGGCTGGCGCAACGCAAGGCGGCGGACATGACTCCGGAACGCATCGAGTCGCTGGCGCTCACGCGCATCTTTGCCAGCGAGACCGGCAACTATGGCACGGGGCTGAACGACGCTACATTGGCCAGCGACAGCTTCGGCAGCGGCAAGGAAGCGGACGCCAAGCTGGCCAATCTCTATCTCGCGCGCATGCAGTACGGCTACGGGCCCGACGAGAAGACGTGGGGCGAGAAGCTGCCGCAACTCAACCTCTACGCGGAGAACCTCAAGGGCGTGGAAGGCGCGCTGCTGGCCCGCAGCTCCAACCTGTACGGCATGCTGACCACCGACGATCCCTTCCAGTATCTCGGCGGCATCGGCCTGGCCGTGCGCCACTTGACGGGCAAGGCGCCGGAGCTGCTGATCTCCAACCTGCGCGACGCGGGCAATGCGCGCACGCAGACGGCCGCATCGTTCCTCGCCACCGAGCTGCGCACGCGCTATTTCCATCCCGGCTGGATCGAAGGCATGAAGGCCGAAGGCTATAGCGGAGCGCTCAACGTGCTCGACACGGTGAACAACTTCTGGGGCTGGACCGCGGTTGCGCCGGAGATCGTGCGCGACGACCAGTGGACCGAGTTCGCCGAAGTCTATGTCAAGGACAAGCACCAGCTCGGCCTGGACGAATGGTTCGAGAAGAACGCGCCGCAGGCGCAGGCACAGGTGATCGAGCGCATGCTGGAAGCCGCGCGCAAGGGCTACTGGAAAACAGATCGGGAGATGTTGAAGACGCTGGCGGATCGCTGGCAGACGCTGTCGCAGCGGCACGATATCCGCAGCGACAACCGCAGCTTCAATCGCTACATGCAGCAGCAGGCCACGGCGCCCGGCGCCGCAGGCTATGGCATGCAGGCACCGGCGGCACCGCCCGCCGGCGCGCCCAGGGCAGCAGCGCCGCAGGCGGCGCCACGGCCCGCGCCGCAGCAGGCGCAGCCCAAGTCACAACCAGAGCCGCAACCAGAGCCGCAGCCCGAACCCAAGGCACAGCCGCAAACCGTGCCGGTGCAAGGCATGCAACTGGTGGAGAAAAAGCCGCCCACCGCCGCGCTCGTGCCCGTGCTGTCGTGGCTTGCCGCCGGCATCGCACTGGCCGGCGCCATGCTGGGGGGCGCCATCAGCGCGCGCCGCCGCGCCGCCGATCCGGTTCGGCGCCCTTCTTCCAGAAACAATCCAGAACCCACTGAGGCATCATGACTCCCACCCTGCTTGAAACCCTGATGTACGACGTCGGCCAGTTGTTCCTGTTGCCGACGCTGGCCCTGATCGGGCTGTTGTTCCTCTACGCCTTCTGGGCGCTCGGCGAGTTCATCATGCAAGGCTGGCAACGCCGCCGCCACGGCATCGAGACCGGCCGCGGCTATGTGCTGGTGGCGTTCGCGCTGCGCCACCGCATCCAGGACCCGGACACGCTCGACGTGACCGCGCACCGCCTGCTGGAGTGGCCGCGCATTGCCACGCGCGTCGCGCCGATGCTGGGGCTGGTGGCCACCATGATCCCGATGGGCCCGGCGTTGAAGGGCTTGTCCGGCGGCAACCTCGCCAACGTGGGCGAAAACCTCACCATCGCGTTTTCCGCGGTGATTCTTGCGCTGATCGCTGCCAGCATTACCTTCTGGGTGGTCAACGTGCGCCGCCGCTGGCTCGCCGAGGAACTGGTGTGGCTGGGCAAGCATCAACCGCAGTGGGAGGTGGACGCATGAAGTTCCTGGAAGAGAGCGAGGCCGACGACCCCATCCTGTCCGTGGTCAACCTGATCGACGTGTTCCTGGTGGTGATCGCCGCGCTGCTGGTGGCCATCGCGCAGAATCCGATGAACCCGTTTACCCACGCGGACGTCACCGTCATCACCAATCCCGGCAAGCCCGATATGGAGATCGTCTCCAAGCAGGGCGAGAAGGTCGTGCGCTACCAGGCCAGCGGCCAGGTCGGCAGCGGTGATGGCACCAAGGCCGGCGTGGCGTACCGGCTGCAGGACGGATCGATGGTGTATGTGCCGGAAGCGGCGGCTGCGCAGTAAAACTGCGCAATAATGAGCACGAGCGAGCCATCGCAACCAGGATTACTCAGCCATGCAGATTCGTCACAGCTTTGCCCGCCTAGCCAGCTTTGTTCCTGCCCGCGCCGCCGGACTGGCGCTCGCGGCCGCCATGTTCGCCGCGCTCGCCGGCTGCGCGGGCACGCCGCCGGCCGCCGTGGCCGGCGATGTCGCGCATCAGTTCACCGGCAAGACCTACGTGTTGCTGGGCGAGGTCCACGACAACGCCGATGGGCAAAAGCGGCGCCTGCTGGCGTTGTCCGACGCACTGGAAGCCGGTTGGCGCCCGGCCATCGCGATGGAGCAGTTCGACCGCGAACGCCAGGCCGATATCGATCGCGCCCGCCGTGAGCGGCCGGGCGATGCGGCGTATGTCGTGGCGCAGGCGGGTGGCAAGAACTGGCAATGGGAGCTTTACACGCCGGTGGTGGCGCTGGCCTTGCGCTACGACCTGCCGCTGGTGGCGGCCAACCTGTCACGCGCGGATGCGAGCAAGATCGTGCGCGGCGGGCTGGATGGCGTGTTCGATGCGGCAGAGCGTAAGCGCCTCGGCCTCGCCGCGCCCTTGCCCGCGGACGTGGTGACCGAGCAGACCGCGGTGCTCGACCGTGGCCACTGCGGCAATTTCCCCAAGGCCATGCTGCCCGGCATGCTGGACGCGCAGGCCGCGCGCGATGCGGTGATGGCCGCGGCGATGCGCACGTACGCCGAACGCGGCGCCGTGCTGATCGCCGGCAACGGCCATGTGCGGCGCGACGTGGGCGCGCCGCGCTGGCTCGCCGCCCCGCCGGGCGAAATCTACAGCGTGGGTTACCTGGAGCAGGCCAGCGGCCACGAAATCGGTGCCTATGATCGCGTGGTGCTGGTGCCCGTGCACAAGCGGCCCGATCCGTGCGAAGGCGCCAAGCCGGCGGCGATGGCCGAGCCGGCCTGAATCCGGCGGCGCGCTTAGCCGAACAGCTCCTCGGCCACGGTCGGATGCAACTGCACCGTGGTCTGCAGGTGCGCCAGCTTCACCCCGAGCCGCACCGCCACGGCAAATGCCTGCACGATCTCGGGGGCGGCGTTGTCCATCATGTGCGCGCCCAGCACGCGGCCGCTGCGCGCATTTACCACCAGCTTCACCATCGAGGCCTGCTCGCTGCCGGCGAAGCGATTCTCCAACGAGACGAAGCGGCGTACCACGGTGTGGATGCGCTCCGGCTTGCCGGCTTCCTCGATGGCCGCGTGCTCCGTCAGTCCCACGCTGCCGATGGCCGGCTCGCAGAACACCGCCGTTGGCACCAGCTCGAAATCCGCGCGGTCGCCGCGGCGGCCGAACAGGCGGTCGGCCAGCCAGCGGCCCTGCGCCCCAGCGACCGGCGTGAGGTGCTGGCCGTCGATGACATCGCCAATGGCATGGATCGAACGCACCTTGGTGCGAAACGAGCGGTCCACCTGGATGCCGCCCTTCTCCGTGCTTGCGATGCCCAGCGTTTCCAGGCCCAGCCCGCCCCAATGCGGATCGCGCCCGATGGCGGCCAGCGCCGCCTGCGCGCGCACGGTCTGGATGCGGTCGTTGCCATTGCCACGATTCGCGCCATTCGCGTGATTGCCATGCTGCCGGTAGCACACATCGATGGCCCCGTTGGCCTGGTTCAGCAGCGTCACCTCGGTATTGAAATGCAGGCGCACGCCCTTGGCGGCGAGCGCCTCGGCCAGCGCGTCGGACACCTCGTGGTCGAAGCGCGCCAACAGGCGCGCCTCGCGCACCAGCATCTCCACCTTGACGCCGTAGCGCGACAGGATCGAGGCTTGCTCCACCGCCACGTAGCCGCCGCCGATCACCACCAGCGAGGCCGGCAGGCTTTGCCAGGTGAAGATGTCGTCGGAAGTGCAGGCAAGATCAAAGCCGGGTACGGGCAACGCGCGCGGCCGCGCGCCGGTGGCAATCAGGATGCGTTTGGCGCGGATGGTCTCGGCGCCGACCTGTACCTGGTCGGCGGCGCTCACCGTGGCGTCGCCGCGCAGCAGCTCCACGCCGGCTTGCTGCAGCCGGTGCGTGTAGGCCACGTGCAGCCGCGCCATCTCGGCGTTGACGCGTACGATGGCATCGCTCCAGTCCTCCTTGCCGCCGGTATGCGACAGGCAGCCTGACAGGACGGCCGCGAGGCTGGCGCCATACGAGAGCATTTTCTTGGGAACGCAGCCGCGGTTGACGCAGGTGCCGCCGATCGCGTCGCGCTCCACCAGCACCACGCGCGCGCCTAGCGTGGCCGCGCGCCGCGCTGCCGCCACGCCGCCCGAGCCGGCACCGATCACCACGAAATCCGCTTCGCGCTGGGCGCCGGGCTTGCGCTTGCCACGACGGGGGACATGCTCGACCGCTTGCTCGCTGCTAGCCCTGCGGGCGCTCTGACGCTCGGTCGTGGATCTTGCCTGGCGTTTTGTCATCAATGCCTCCTGTAGCGGCGCGAAGGCCGCATTGCACATCGTGATGACGGAGCCGCGAGCACGGCCGGCGCGCTGGAGCGCTATCCGGCGGTGCCAAGCTCCGTCTTCATGACAGACGGCCAATCACGCAAAAAGGTTTCCCCGTCGCGCCGGCCGAGTTCGTAGGCACCGATCATCGCGCCGGGCTGGGTGTAGTCCCAGCTCGAGATCGGAACCCGTTGCGAAGGTTGCAGGTAGAGCCGGCGCTGCGCGCCGTGTTGCAGTACAAAGCGGCGCGGGCGCGGATAGAGCCGCGTCACCAGCACCAGCACGTTGCCGGGCGTGGGGTCGAGCGCGTCGACCGGCACATTGTCGACCATGCCGCCATCCAGCACGGGCCGGCCATCGCGCCGCAGCACCGGCGTGAAGGGCGGCGTCGAGGACGATTGCAGCAGCAGGTCCGCCAGTTGCTCGGGCGAGCCGCAGTCCTGCGCGCGCACGAACTCGGGATGAAAGCCAAGCTTGCGGCCCAGGCGCGGGTGCAAGGTCTTGAGCCAGTGCTTCTCGATGTTGTAGGCGACCAGCCCGGCCATCACCGCCAGGCGCGGGCCGCTCCAGCGCGGGATGTGGGCCACGCCGATGCGGATCTCCGGCGCCGTCTGCAGGTTTGCCAGGCGGCCCTCGCCGAAGATGTTCAACAAGGCGGTGCGGTAGATGCCGTAATGCGGAAACACCCGCTGCTTGCTCAGCAGGTTGCCCCAGTACGCATTGCGCCGGTTGCCGGCGAGCACCTCGCCGTAGTACTCCATCACCTGGCGGGAGTCGTGCGTGTAGATCATGCACGCCGTGGCGGCCCCGGCCGAAATGCCCGCGATCACGCGCGGGCGCAGCCCCAGCTCGGGCGCCACCGTGTCCCACCAGCCCGCCTGCCACCAGCAGCGGTTGCCGCCGCCGGCAAACACCACCTGGTCGAAGGGCGAGGCTGCGGTGGCGGGCCGGATGGGGGCAGGCATCAGGCTGCGGGGCTCATGCATGGAGATGGCTTGGGCGGGTAGCGTGCAATTTGGTGATGCGCCGCTCACAGCAGCGCGTAGGTGGTGGTGGCCTGCACGGCCAGCTTGCCATCGGTGCCGGTCAGCTCGATCTCGCCGAACACCACGGTCTTGCCCAGGCGCAGCACATTGGCGCGCACCAGCACATCGCCCTCGATCACCGGGCGCATGAAGTTGGTGGTGAGCGTGACAGTGGTCATCGGCCTGAAGGCGCCGAGTGCACTGGCGACGGCCACGATCATGGCGGTATCGGCGGCGGACATCAGCACCTGGCCGCACACCACGCCACCCGCGTGGCGAAATGATTCGTCAAAAGGCAGGCGCAGCGTTACGCCCTGTGCATCAACGTGCTCGGCCCGCAGGCCGAGCTGGCGCACCCATGGCGCCAGGACGCGCTGCAAGGTGCGGTCGATATCGGCAAGCGTGAAGCCGGATTCCGGCTTTGGTTCTAGCGTTGGCTCTGGCATGGCACGCCCGTTTGTCTGGGATGAGGCCGGGCCAGGTTGCTATTCCGTCTCCTGCGGCGCGGCACGATGTTTGAGCCAATGATACAGGGGGCCGGTGCACAGCACCACGAAGGCCATCCGGATCACGTGGAAGGCCGTGACCAGCGGCACGCCAAGCTCCAGCACCTTGGCCGTGATGCACATCTCGGCAATGCCGCCTGGCGTGGTGCCGAGGATGGCTGTTGCGGGATGCACGCCGGACAGCGCCGACAGGCCCCAGCCGAACAGCGCGGAGAGCACCAGCGCCACCAGCGTGTACACCGCCACGCCGCCGAGAAAGCGCGGCGCGGTATGGAGGAAGTCGCGCGAGAAACGCGCGCCCAGCGACACGCCGATCATCAACTGCCCGGCGCGGCTCATCCACGTGGGAATGGCGGACAGCTCGAAGCCCGACGCGGTCAGCACGGCGGCCGCCAGCAGCGTGCCGATCACGAAGGGATTGGGCAGGTTGAAGTGCTTGAGCACCAGCGCCACGCTGACCGTGATCGCGATCAGCACGGGCAGCCACAGGTAGTCCACCGTGCGTGGCCCGGGCACGTAAGGGTCAAGCCCGTGGATGCCGCCGTACTGGAACAGCGCGGGCACGGCTACCACCACCACCAGTACGCGCAGCGAATGCGCGGCAGCCACCTGGTCGATGCGCGCGCCGTTGCGCTCGGCCAGGTTGGCCATCTCCGACGCGCCGCCGATGGCTGTTGAGAAGTACGCCGTCTTGAACGCCACGCCGGTGGTCTTGCGCAGCAGCCAGGCGCCGCCGCAGCCAAGCAGCAGCGCAAACAGCGAGCCCGCGACGATATACGGCAGGAACTCGATCAGCCGCGCCACCACGTCGGACGTGAAGTAAAGCCCGAGCGAGGTGCCGATGGCCCACTGCCCGGCATTGCGCGCCTGCGTGGGCGCGCGCAGGTCGGCGCCGCGCATGCGCGCGATGGCGACCGCCAGCAGCGGGCCGATCATCCACGGCAGCGGTGTGTGCAGCAGCGTGCAAAGCAGCGCGGCGGCCAGGCCGAGCAGCAGCGTCGAGAGGACCGGACGCCAGCGGTGAAGGAGAGAGGGCATGTGGCAGCGGCCTGGCGCGCGGGCGCCGGCGCGATGTTCTTGTGATGGAGCGCAATGTAGAGACAAAGGCGCCGATGCCATGACGCCACAAATGAAAAGGCCCGGCACCCTGGAGTGCCGGGCCTTGCCCGCATTTTGCGCTAATCAGGTTGTGGCGTCAGCCACTTTGCCGCGCGCCGAGCGCCGGGCCAGCCAGCCCAGGATGCGCGGGATCAGCACCACCGCCACCGTCATGGCCAGGATGGTGGCCGAGATCGGCTGGGTCACGAAGATCGACCAGTCGCCCTGGCTGATCGACAGCGCATTGCGCAACTGCTTCTCCGCGATGGGGCCGAGGATCATGCCCACGATCACCGGCGCGGTGGGGAAGTCGAAGCGGCGCATGGCCATGCCCAGCACGCCGATGATGAACAGCAGCAGCAGGTCGAACCACGACTGGCGGATGCCGTAGGCACCCAGGCCCGCGAAGATCAGGATGCCGCCGTACAGCAGCGGCGTGGGGATGCGCAGCATGCGCACCCACAGGCCGATGGCCGGTAGGTTCAGCACCAGCAGCATCACGTTGCCGATGTACAGCGAAGCCAGCAAGCCCCACACCAGGTCGCCCGAGGTCTGGAACAACATCGGGCCCGGCTGCAGGTTGTAGTTCTGGAACGCCGCCAGCAGGATCGCGGTGGTGTTCGAGGTGGGGATGCCCAGCGTCAGCAGCGGGGCCAGCGTAGCCGTCACCGCTGCGTTGTTGGCGGCCTCGGGGCCCGCCACGCCTTCGATCGCGCCCACCGTGCCGAACTCATCCTTGTGCTTGGACAGCTTTTTCTCGGTGGCGTACGACAGGAAGGTCGGGATCTCCGCGCCGCCGGCCGGGATCAGGCCGAAGGGGAAGCCGATGATGGTGCCGCGGATCCATGCCGGCACCGAGCGCTTCCAGTCCGACTTGGTCATCATGACCGAGCTGAGCTTGTTGAAGCCGCCTGCGGGCTGCGGGAAGAAGGCGTTGAACAGCGCCTCGCCCACCGCGAACAGGCCGACGGCGACCACCACGATGTCGATGCCGTCGTACAGCTCCTGCACGTTCATCGAGTAGCGCGTCTGGCCCGACAGCGAGTCCATGCCGATCAGGCCGATGCCCAGGCCCAGGAACAGGCTGGTCATGCCGCGCAGCAAGGACGAGCCCAGCACCGCCGACACCGTGGTGAAGGCCAGCAGCATGATCATGAAGTATTCGCCGGGACCGAACTGCAGCGCCACGTCGGCCGCGACCGGCGCGAACATCGACAGCAGCACGGTGGCGATGGTGCCGGCGGCGAACGAGCCGATGGCCGCGGTGGCCAGCGCCGGGCCGGCGCGGCCGCTCTTGGCCATCAGGTTGCCTTCCATGGCCGTGACCATGGTCGACGACTCGCCCGGCGTGTTCATCAGGATGGACGTGGTGGAGCCGCCGTACATGGCGCCGTAGTAGATGCCGGCGAACATGATCAGCGCAGCGGTGGGTTCCACCTTGGCGGTCAGTGGCAGCAGCATCGCTACCGTGAGCGCGGGGCCGATGCCCGGCAGCACGCCGATGGCGGTGCCCAGGAAGCAGCCCACCAGGGCCCACATCAGGTTCATCGGCGTGATCGCGATGGCAAAGCCATGCATCAGCAGGTTAAGAGTATCCATGGATCAGCTCCGTTCAGAACCCGGCGACGGGCAGCAACGGCAAATTGATGCCGAGCAGGAATTCAAACAATGCCCACATTGGCAACGTAATGCACAGGCCAATCAGGCCATCGCGCAGGAAGCGCTTGCTGCCGTAGCCGCGTGCCACGCAGATCATCAGCAAGGTCGACGCCAGCACGAAGCCCAGCGTGCCGATCAGCGCCATATTGGCTACCAGGCCGGCAGCCACCCACAGGAAGCCGCGGAAATTGTGCGGAGCGTTGGGCAGTTCGGCGTCTTCTTCCGGCATGTTGCGAAAGCCGCCGCGAATGCCTTGCCAGGTCAGCGCCGCGCCGCATACGGCCAGGCCGATGGCAACCAGCGTGGGCATGAAGCGCGGCGACAGGCCGGCATAGCCTTCGTCGCCGGAGATGCCCGACAGGCCCACGAAGTAGAAGACGGAGAGCAGCAATACGGCTATGCCGATCGCCAGGTGTGAGGGTTTCATGATTGGAAGTGGCTCCTTCAAGCGGTGCCTGCGGCCGTGCTGTCCGGCCCTTGGCGTCCCGCGGTTTGTCGTCCCCGCTTAAGGCGGGGGCCCGGCGATTTGTAGTTTGGTTTTTGGGTATCGCAGGTGGACACCGGACCCCCGCCTGCCGCATGCGCACCGAGCGTTACGGTGCGCCGCAGGCAGGGCCGACAGGTAAAACGCTGAAACGATCAAGCCGTGAAACGGGGTGGCGGTGTTGCTTACTTCGCCACGCCCAGCTCGCGCAGCGAACCGCCCAGGCGGGCCGACTCGCTGTCCACGAACTTGCCGAACTCGTCGCCGGTAAGCAGGAACGGGGTCCAGTCATTCTTGGCAAGCGTTTCCTTCCACAGCGGGGTTTCGGTCGCCTTGACCACCGCATCGATCAGCGCCTTGCGTTGCTCGGCGGTGATGCCCGGCGCGCCGTACACGCCGCGCCAGTTGTAGATCTCCACGTTGATGCCCTGCTCCTTGAGCGTCGGGATATCGGCGGTGCGCTCCTTGGAGGTCACGGCCAGCGCGCGCATCTTGCCGCTCTTGATGAAGGGCAGGAACTCGGACACGCCAGCAAGGCCGACGGTCACGTGGCCGCCCAGGATCGAGGCCGACGCTTCACCACCGCCCTGGAAGGGCACGTAGTTGATCTTCTTCGGGTCCACGCCGCTTTCCTTGGCTACCAGGCCCGCCAGGATGTGGTCGATCGAACCCTTGGAGCCACCGCCCCAGCTCACGCTGCCCGGGTTGGCCTTGAGCTGCGCGGTCAGGTCCTTCATGGACTTCAGCGGCGAATTCGCCGGCACGGTGATCACCATGGTGTCGGCGAACAGGCGAGCGATCGGGGTGGCGTTCTTCAGCGTGACCGGCGGATGGTTGGTCTCGATCGCGCCGACCATCACCGCGCCGGTGACGATCATCGCGTTGGGGTTGCCCTTGTCGGTATTGACGAACTGCGTCAGGCCGATGGTGCCGCCCGCGCCGCCCTTGTTGTCGTAGGAGGCCGTCTTGGCCACGCCGGCGGAAACCAGCGCCGCGCCCAGCGAGCGGCCGGTCTGGTCGAAGCCGCCGCCCGGATTGGCGCCGATCATGAACTTCACGCTGTCGAGCGCGAATGCGGGCGCGGCAGCCACGGTGGCGGTGATCGCGGCCGAAGCCATGACAATATGGGCAAAGCGATGAATCGAACGACGCATAACGGTCTCCTGTTCTTTTTCAGAGGATTGCCGGTGAACGGTTGCCGACGATGCTGGCGAGGACCGACCCGGAGGTGTCCGGCTGGCACCGAGGCTGGCTGTCGGGGGCGGGAGAGTCGTGCGATGCGTCCGGGCGCTGAGTGCGTCGACCGGCCGGCTAGGCGTTGTCTCCTGTCCCTGGCAGCGCTTGCATGCCGGACTTGTTCTTTGGCTTTCTGACTTGGTCTGGCCAGTACGGCGGCCATGGCGCGATTCTAGGGGGTAGAAACTGTCAAAAGGCTGTCAATTTGCCAGGGAATGGGGTGGGGTTTACGTGGGGCCGGATGTATGGACATTTGACGCTTTTGAATCTTTTGGTCTTTCCAGCGTGCCCTTTCATTCCCCGCTCGGCAGCGCCAGGACCGCCCGAACCCCCTTGCCCTGTACCGCCACCCCCAGTTCCACGGTGCCCCCGAAGCGCGCGGCCATCTCGCGGGAAATGGCCAGGCCCAGGCCCGAGCCCGGCTCCACATTCCCGACCCGCCGGTAGAACCGCGCAAAGACCTTCTCGCGTTCCTCGGCAGGAATGCCCGGCCCATCGTCCTCCACCACCAGGCAGGCGCTATCCGCGACGCGCGCGGCGGAAAGCGTGATGCGGCTGCCGCGCGGCGAATACTGGATCGCGTTGTGGACAAGGTTGGCAAAGGCCTCGCGCAATAGCGCCGCATCCGCGCGTACCGGCAGCGCCAGCCCCTGCGGCCGCTCCCAGCCAAAATCCTGCTGCTTGCCGCGCGCCAGCGGCAGGTAGTCCAGCGCCACCTGCTCGGCCACGGCCACGGCGTCGATCAGCTCCAGCGGTTCGGCGTCGCCTGGCGCGTCGCTGCCCGGGTGTTGCCGTACCCGCGCCAGCGCCAGCAGCTGGTTGGTCAGGCGCGCGGCCTGCTCCAGCTGCGTGACGATGCCGCCGACCGCTTCCTCTGCGGCATCGCGCGCGCGCGCCGAGTCGGTGCCGGCGCAGAGCTGCCGCTGGGCGAATTCGGCTTGCGTCTTGAGAATGGCCAGCGGCGTGCGCAGCTGGTGCGCGGCGTCGGCGATGAATTGCGCCTGGGCCTGCGTCATGGTGGCGGAGCGCGAAACGTGCAGGTTGACCGCATCGACCAGCGGGCGGACTTCCATCGGCACATGGTCGAAGGCCAGCGGCGTGAGGTCGTCGGCGGAGCGCGCCTGCACATCGTCGCGCACGCGCGCGAGCGGGCGCAGCACGTAGGTGATGCCGCCCACCAGGATCCCCGCGCTGATCAGGATCAGCAGCACATCGCGCGCCAGCGCGCCGCGCCACACGGTGGCGATCAGCGCAAAGCGCGGCTCGGCGGTTTCGGCCACCTGCACGATCACGCGCATGTGCGCGTTGGGGCGATACACCGGGTGCGCCAGCACGGCGATGCGCACCGGGTCGCCGCGATAGTCGGCGTCGTAGAAGCGCGGCTGGTTGCTGGCGATCTCTCCCTTGGGCAGCGGCAGGTCGTCGTAGCCGGTGACGGTTTCGATCTTGCCGTTGCGCTCCAGCGAAACGCGGTAGAAGACATGGGTCTGCGCCGCGGTCTCGAACATCTCCATGGCGGCGTCCGGCAGCGCGATCTGCACGCTTTCGCCGGCCATGCCGATGGCATTGTCGATGGCGCGCACCGAGCCGTACAGCGAGCGGTCGTAGGCGGCGTTGGCGGCGTCGCGCAGCGTGCCGTAGGTCAGCCACGTGTCGAGCGCCATCATGGCCGCCAGCGCGGGCACCAGCAGCAGCAGCAACTGGCGGCGCAGGCTGCCCTGCAGCCAGCGCCGCAGCCAGTGCCGGGGCAGGCGGCGCAGCATCAGGGCTGTCCTTCCGGTTCCAGCAGGTAGCCGAAGCCGCGCAGCGTGACGATGGTCACGCCATGGCCCGAGAGCTTCTTGCGCAGCCGGTAGACCAGCACTTCGATGGCATCGGGGCTGACGTCGGCATCGAGCGAGAACACCTTGTCGAGCAGTTGCGCCTTGGTCAGCGGCTGGCCGCTCTTGGCCAGCAGCGCACCCAGCAGGGTCGATTCGCGCGGGGTCAGCGCGAGCGGCGCACCTTCGAGCGTAAAGCTGCGCGTTTCGCCATCGAACACCAGCGTGCCGCACTGCAGGCGCGGATGGGCGCGGCCGCGGCTGCGCCGGATCAGCGCCAGGATGCGCGCTTCCAGCTCGGCAATGGCAAAGGGCTTGGGCAGGTAATCGTCGGCGCCGAGGTTGAGGCCGCGCACGCGCTCGTCGAGCGTGTCCTGCGCGGTCAGGATCAGCACCGGGGTGCGGTCGTCGCGCCCGCGCATGGACTTGAGCACGGCCAGGCCATCCTTGCCGGGCAGGCGCAGGTCCAGCACCACCACGTCGTATTCCTCGGCCATCAGCCGCGCTTCGGCCTGCAGGCCGTCGGCCACGTGCTCGATCACGAAGCCGCCCTGCTCCAGGGCGCGCGCCACCCAGCGCGCCAGTTCAATCTCGTCTTCCACCAGCAATAGGCGCACGGCGGTCCTCCCCTGCTCGATAAGCGTCCGTTTCCAAAAAGCGCGGGTGGCCTTGCCGCCATGGCTGGCAAGGCCGCCGCCGCCGCGAGGACACGCCGCGGGCGCTTATAATACCTCCGCCCCGGGCTGCGCGCGGCGAGCGCGCCATGGCCCCTTTTGGCCACCGATGTCACCACCGATGGTTCCCGCCTTGCGCAAGCTGCCCCCCTTCCCGTCCAGGACCCCCCCTCCCGCCATCGTCGCCGAACCACCCGCGAGCTTGAGCCGGCGGCGCGTCGTGGCCGGTGCGGCCGCCACCGCGGCCACGCTGGCGGCGGGGCTAAGCCATGGCGCGCATGCCCAGGCCGCGCCGCCGGTGCCGGCGGGCTATCCGGCCAGCTACGCGGAAATCATCGCGCGGGCCGTGCAGGAAGGCTCGGTCACCGTCTATGCCTCCACCGACACGGAGGTCGCGCGGCCGCTGCTGGCCGCATTCGAGGCCCGCTATCCCGGCATCAAGGTGCGCTATCAGGACCTCAACACGCTGGAACTGAACGGCCGCTTCCTGGCTGAGAGCGCCGCCCTGGGCGCGGGCCAGGTGGCCGGCCCCGACTACGCCGACGTGCTGTGGAGCACGGCAATGGACCTGCAGATCAAGCTCGTCAACGATGGCCACGCCCTGCGCTACCCTTCGCCCGAGCGGGCCGGCCTGCCGGCGTGGGCCGCCTGGCGCGACGAAGCCTGGGGCACCACCTTCGAGCCCGCCGTGATCGTCTACAACCGCCGCCATTTTGCCGGCATGCGTACGCCGCGCAGCCGCACCGGCCTGGCGCGCCTGCTGCAGGAGAACACGCCGCGCTGGCGCCAGCGGGTGGTGACCTACGATGTGGAAAAGTCCGGGGTGGGTTACCTGCTGGCGCAGCAGGATGCACGCATGGGCGACGAGTTCTGGTACCTGGCCCAGGCGCTGGGGCGCTGCGGCGTGCAGTTGTCGGCGTCCACCGCGAACATGATCGAGCGCATCGCCTCCGGCGAATTCGTGATGGGCTACAACCTGCTGGGTTCGTACGCGCTGTCGCTGATGGAGCGCGGGGCGCAGATCGATGTGATCGCGCCGCGCGACTACACGTTGGTGATGTCGCGCGTGGCGTTCATCGCGCGCCGCGCGCCGCATCCCAACGCGGCGCGGCTCTGGCTGGATTTCCTGCTGTCGCGCGCGGGCCAGACGCTGCTGGGGCAAAGCGCCTCGCAGCTCTACACGATCCGCACCGATACCGACAGCGTGCACACGGCTGCGGCGCTGTCCGAGCGGCTGGGCTACGCGCTCAAGCCGATCAGCGTCGGCCCCGGCCTGCTGGCCGCGCAGGACACGCTGCGCAAGCGGGCTTTCCTGGCGCGCTGGCGCGAGGCCATGCGGGGCTGAGCGTGGGTGAGCGCGGATGAGCGTAGTCCCCGCGCTGCTGCGGGATCAGCCGATCTGCGCTTTGCCCGCCAGTGTTTGCGCGGCCAGTTCGGCGTCGGCCTTCTTTTTCGCTTCCTGGCACATCGACGCGACTTCGTCCTCGAGCTTCGGCACGGGGCGCGCCACATAGCCCTGGCGCAAGGCCGGGGAGAACCTGAGGGTGTCGATGAAGGCATCGGCCACCCGCTCGGCATTGCTCTCCAGATCGAAATCCTCGGGAGCGAACAGCCAGTGCGACAGCATGCCCCCGATCGAGGCGTGGAACACGTTGACCGCCAGGTCCAGGTCGAGGTCGGCCGGCAACTGCCCGCGGTCGACCGCCATGCGCAGGTGCTCGCGCATCTTCACCGTGCCTTCCTGGTGCGACTGGCGCTGGCGCTCGAAGATGGCGCCGTTGTCCGCCACCATCTCGCATTTGTGGAAGACGATCTCGAACACGCGCCGCCACTGCGGGTTTTCCACGGTCTGGCGCATCACAAAGGCGCAGATGTCGCGAATGCTGCCGAGCGGGTCTTCCTGGCTCGCGATGCGGCCCGGCTCGCACAGGGCCTCGAGCGGCAGGTGGACGCGGTCGGACATGGCCGCGAAGACGTCGCTCTTGTTCTTGAAGTGCCAGTAGATGGCGCCGCGCGTTACGCCGGCGGCCTCGGCGATGTCGGCCAGCGACGGGCGGGCCACGCCGCGGGCGTGGAACACGGCCTCGGCCGCGTCGAGAATGCGATGGCGCGTTTCAAGCGCCTCTTCCTTGGTGCGTCTGACCATGATGCTCTCTGGTGCCGGCCACGAAGGACCGGTCTGGTTCTGTCTCCCTGAGTGCTGGCGATGGGACTCGCCGTGCACTATGCGCGCCCTGCTGGCACGTTAGGACGTAGTTATATAGGGCGACGACTGCCGCAATGCAACAAGTTCTTACATACATGCTTGAATGTATATATAATACGCGTTCGCCTGACTTTCGGCCAGCCCATCGGTTGCTGGGGGGCAGACGGCGGCGCCCCGCACGGTTCGCGCTGCCATGTCGGCTTGTCGTTACTAATTTGTTGCCTTTCGTCGCACGTGCCACGTCAGTGCTGCAAATTGTGGCTAGCATTACTCTTTTTGCCTGCCTCTGTGCCATCGCCAGCGGTGGGCCGCGCCGTATCCGGACACGACACCGGGAGCATATGCGGCCGATCTCAAATTGCCATCATGGGGTTATCGATGAGGAAGTCCCAACGTATCACTTGCGTTGCCGCTGCCGTGTTGTCGGCGCTTGCGCTGTCCGCCTGCGGCGAGAAGAAGCCGCAGGGCGGCGCCATGCCGCCGCCGGAAGTGGGTGTCGTCACCGTCACGCCCACGACGATCGCTGTTATCAACGAGCTGCCGGGCCGCCTCGAAGGCGTGCGCACCGCCGAAGTGCGGGCGCGGGTCGCCGGCATCGTGCTGTCCCGCAATTACACGGAAGGTGGCGAGGTCAAGGCAGGCCAGCTGCTGTTCAAGATCGATCCCGCGCCCTACCAGGCGCAGCTCGAATCGGCCAAGGCCAGCCTTGCCCGCGCCGAAGCCAACGCCGTGGCCGCGCGCCAGAAGGCCGAGCGCTACAAGCCGCTGGTCGCCGTCAATGCGGTGAGCAAGCAGGAATATGACGAAGCCGTGGCGGCTGCTGGCCAGGCCACCGCCGACATCGCCTCGGCCAAGGCTGCCGTCAGCACGGCCCAGATCAACCTCGGCTACACCGCCGTCACCGCGCCCATCAGCGGCCGCGTGGGCCGCGCGCTGGTGACCGAAGGCGCGCTGGTCGGCAGCGGCGAAGCCACCAAGCTGGCCACGGTCGAGCAGGTCGACCCGATCTGGGTGACCTTCACCCAGCCCGCCAGCGAAGTGATGAAGCTGCGCCGCGCCATCGAGAGCGGCAAGGTCAAGGGCGTCGACGGCGGCGCCCGCGTCCACCTGTTCATCGAGGACGGCCGCGAGTACGAGCAAACCGGCAAGCTGCTGTTCTCGGACATGACGGTCGACCCGACCACCGGCGCCATCACGCTGCGCGCGCAGTTCCCCAATGCCAAGCGCGAGCTGCTGTCGGGCACCTTCGTGCGCGTCAAGATCGAGCAGGGCATGGACGAAAACGCGCTGACCGTGCCGCAGCGCGCGCTGATCCGCAACGCACAAGGCGCGTCGGTGATGGTGGTGGGCGGCGACGGCAAAGTCGCGGCGGTGCCCGTCAAGGCGCCCCAGGCCATCGGCGAAGACTGGATCGTCACCGAGGGCCTGAAGGGTGGCGAGCAGGTGATCGTCGAGGGCTTGCAGAAGGTCAAGGTTGGCGCGCCGGCCAAGGCCGTGCCGTTTGTCTCGAAGACCGCCGCCGCCTCGGCTCCCGCCGCGCAGCCGGCCGCCAGCGGAGCCCCGGCTCCTGCCGCGGTGACCGCTGACAAGGCCGACGCCAAGCAGGGCTAATCACAGCGCAAATCGAAGGGAGCCAGTGTTATGGCCAAGTTTTTTATTGACCGGCCGGTGTTCGCGTGGGTGCTTGCGCTGATCATCGTGCTGGGGGGCCTGCTGTCGGTCGTGCAACTGCCGATCGCCCAGTACCCCAACATCGCCCCGCCGACGATCTCGGTCACGGCGACCTACCCGGGCGCTTCCGCCAAGACGCTTGAAGACTCGGTCACCTCGGTGATCGAGCAAGAGCTCAACGGCATTCCCGGGCTGCTGTACTACAACTCCACCAGCGAAGCCACCGGCCTGTCGACGATCACGATCGCCTTCCAGCCGGGCTCCAACATCGACCTGAACTCGGTCGAAGTGCAGAACCGCTTGAAGCGCGTGGAAGCGCGCCTGCCGGCCGAAGTGCGCCAGCAAGGCGTGCGCGTGGACAAGGCCGGGAACAACTACATGATGTTCCTGACGGTCACGTCCAAGTCCGGACAGGCCGATGCCATCCAGCTGGGCAACTACATCTCGGCCAGCGTGATCGATTCGATCCGCCGCGTGCCGGGCGTGGGCCAGGCCGACCTGTTCGGCACCGAGTACGCCATGCGCATCTGGGTGGACCCGGCCAAGCTGACCGGCTTCAACCTGACCCCGCAGGACGTCACCGCTGCCATCTCGGAGCAGAACGTCCAGGTCGCCGTGGGCGAGCTGGGCGGCACGCCGTCGCCCAAGGGCACGGAGCTCAACGCCACCGTCACCACCGAAAGCCGCCTCTCCACGCCGGAGCAGTTCGCCAACATCCTGTTGCGCACGAACCGCGACGGCTCGTCGGTGCGCATCAAGGACGTCGGCCGCGTCGAGCTCGGCGGTGCCGACTACTCCACGCTGGCCCGTACCAACGGCAGGGCGTCGGCGGCCATCGCCATCAAGCTGGCCCCGAGCGGCAATGCGCTGGCCACCGCCACCGCGGTGCGCGCCAAGATGGAAGAGCTCTCCAAGTTCTTCCCCGGCGACTACCAGTACACCGTGCCTTACGACACCTCGGCCTTCGTCAAGATCTCGATCGAGGAAGTGATCAAGACCCTGGTCGAAGCCGTGGTGCTGGTGTTCCTGGTGATGTACCTGTTCCTGCAGAACATCCGCGCCACCATCATCCCGACGGTGGTGGTGCCGGTGGCCCTGCTGGGCACCACCGGCATGCTGCTGGCGTTCGGCTTCTCCATCAACGTGCTGACGATGTTCGGCATGGTGCTGGCGATCGGTATCCTGGTGGACGATGCGATCGTGGTGGTGGAAAACGTCGAGCGGATCATGAGCGAGGAAGGACTCTCGCCACGTGACGCCACGCGCAAGGCCATGGGCCAGATCACCGGCGCCATCGTCGGCATCACGCTGGTGCTGACCGCGGTGTTCATCCCGATGGCGTTCTTCTCGGGCTCGGTGGGCAACATCTACCGCCAGTTCTCGCTGTCGCTGATCTCGTCGATCGCGTTCTCGGCGCTGCTGGCGCTGACGCTCACGCCGGCGCTGTGCGCGACGCTGCTCAAGCCGGTCGAGGCCGGGCACCATCACGAGAAGACGGGCTTCTTCGGCTGGTTCAACCGCACCTTCGCGCGTGCCGCCACCGGCTACCAAAGCACGGTGGCGCGCATCCTGGCGCGTGCCGGCCGCTACCTGATCATCTACGCCCTCATCATCGTCGGCATGGTGGTGCTGTTCAAGCGCCTGCCTTCGTCCTTCCTCCCCGAGGAAGACCAGGGCTACATGATCACGGTGGTGCAGCTGCCCAACGGCGCCACGCAGGAACGTACCATCGGCGTGCTCAAGCAGATCGAGGACTACTACCTGCAGAAGGAATCCAAGGTGGTGGACCAGATGATCACCGTGGCGGGCTTCTCCTTCTTCGGCCGCGGCCAGAACGGCGGTATCGCGTTCGTGCGCCTGAAGGACTGGAAGGAGCGCGGCGGCAAGGACGAGACCGCGCAGGCACTGGTTGGCCGGGCGTTTGGTGCGCTGTCCTTCATCAAGGACGCCATCATCTTCCCGCTCAACCCGCCGGCGATCTCCGAGCTGGGCAACTCCTCGGGCTTCGACTTCCGCCTGCAGGACCGCACCGGCCAGGGCCACGCCAAGCTGATGGAAGCACGCAACATGATGCTCGGCATGGCCGCGAAGGAACCTGCCCTGGCAGGCGTGCGCCCCGAAGGCCAGGAAGACGCGCCGCAGCTGCAGATCGACATCGACCGCGAGAAGGCACGCACGCTGGGTGTCTCGGTGGCCAACATCAATGCGACGCTGGCCATCGCGTTCGGCTCCTCCTACGTCAACGACTTCATCTATGAAGGCCGTGTGCGCAAGGTGATCGCCCAGGCGGAAGGCAACGACCGCAAGCTGCCCGACGACCTGACCAAGCTGCGCGTGAAGAACAACAACGGCGACATGGTTGCATTTGCCGCCTTTGCCACTTCCAAGTGGATCATGGGCTCGCCGCGCCTGGAGCGTTACAACGGCTTGCCGGCAGTGAAGATCGCCGGCCAGGCCGCACCGGGCCGCAGCACCGGCGAAGCCATGAAGATCATGGAAGACAACTTCGCCAAGCTGCCGCCGGGCTTCGGCTTCGAGTGGTCGGGCCAGTCCTATGAAGAGCGCCTGGCCGGCTCGCAAGAGCCGATGCTGTACACGCTGTCGCTGATCATCGTGTTCCTGTGCCTGGCTGCGCTCTATGAGAGCTGGTCGATCCCGGTCGCGGTGCTGCTGGTGGTGCCGCTGGGCGTGCTCGGCGCGCTGCTCGGCGTGACCCTGCGCGGCATGCCCAACGACGTGTACTTCAAGGTGGGCCTGATCGCGACGATTGGCTTGTCGGCGAAGAACGCCATCCTGATCGTGGAATTCGCCAAGGATCTGCAGGCCCAGGGCAAGAGTGTCATCGACGCCACGCTCGAAGCCGTGCACCTGCGGTTCCGCCCGATCCTGATGACCTCGATGGCCTTTATCCTGGGCGTGCTGCCGCTGGCGATCGCCACCGGCGCGGGCTCGGGTGGCCAGCGCGCCATCGGTACCAGCGTGATCGGCGGCATGATCACCGCCACGGTGCTGGCGATTTTCCTGGTGCCGGTGTTCTTCGTGGTGATCCGTAGCCGCTTCAAGGGCAGCAAGCGCGAGCAGTTGCTGAACGAGCAAGGGCTCGAACCCAAGGAAGGAATCTGACATGACAAAGACACTGACCACGCTGTTGCTGGTGGCGGGCGTCCTCTCGGGTTGCACACTGGCACCCGTCTATGAGCGCCCTGCCCCGCCGGTGGCCACCAACTACCCGGCCGCACCGGAAGGCTATGCGGCCGCCGAAGTGAAGACCGGCGAAGCCCGCCGGGCGAGCGAGATCGGCTGGCGCGAGTTCTTCCGCGACCCGCGCCTGCAAGTGTTGATCGCCACCTCGCTGGAGAACAACCGCGACCTGCGCACTGCCGCGCTGCGCATCGAGGAAGCGCGCGCGCTGTACCAGGTGCAGCGCGCCGACCTGCTGCCCACGGTGAACGCCACCGGCGGCTTCAACCGTTCGCGTACCCCGGCCTTGCAGTCGGCCACGGGCAAGCCGTTCGTCTCCCAGTACTTCCAGGCGGGCGCCGGAGTGACTTCGTTCGAGCTGGACTTCTTCGGCCGCGTGCGCAGCCTCTCCAACGCGGCGCTGTCGCAGTATTTCGCCACCGAGGAAGCACGCCGTTCCGCGCAGATCTCGCTGGTTTCCGAAGTCGCCCAGGCCTACCTGTCGGAGCGCTCCTTCGCCGAGCAGTATGAGCTCGCGCAGAACACGCTGAAGACGCGCGATTACACGTTGAGCCTGTCCAAGCAGCGCTTCGATGCGGGCGCCACGTCGGCCCTGGACCTGCGCGACAACGAGTCGCTGGTGGCGCAGGCCCGCGTCTCCGCGGCGCAGCTGGCACGCCAGCGCGCGCAGGCGCAGAACGCGCTTGAGGTGCTGGTGGGCAAGCCGCTTGGCACCATCGAGAACCTGCCCGAGGCGATGCGCCTGTCGGACGAGCGCATCATCAGCGACATCCCGGCCGGGCTGCCGTCGGACCTGCTCGAGCAGCGTCCCGATATCCGCCAGGCCGAGCAGTTGCTGCTGTCGGCCAACGCCAATATCGGCGCGGCGCGCGCGGCCTTCTTCCCGCGCATTACGCTCACCGCCAACGCCGGCGCGATCAGCCCGACCTTCTCGAGCCTGTTCGATTCCGGCACCGGCGCGTGGTCGTTCGCACCGCAGCTGGTGCTGCCGATCTTCGACTACGGCCGGAACCTGTCCAACCTGGACCTGAGCAACGTGCGCAAGAACATCCAGATCGCCAACTACGAGAAGACCATCCAGACGGCCTTCGCGGAAGTGGCCGATGCACTGGTTGCGCGCGGCACGCTGGAAGAACAGGTGACCAGCCAGCAGCAGGTGCGCGACGCCGAGTTCGCGCGCTACGAGCTCTCGACGATGCGCTTCAGCAATGGCGTGGCCAGCCAGCTCGACCAGCTCGACTCGCAGCGTCAGCTGTTCGCTGCCGACCAGGCCCTGATCCAGGCGCGGCAACTACGCCTGAACAATGCCATCGACCTGTACCGGTCGCTTGGCGGTGGCCTGACGGAAACCGGACCGGTGGCCCAGGGCAATGGCGTCAAGCCGGCGGTGACGACGCAATAAGACAGTCTTTTCGTCCTGCCATCCGGCGCGGTTACCGGGTGGCCTCGAAGCGAAGCGCCAAAAGCGCTTCGCTTTTTTCTTTCCCGGCTTCGTGCCCGGTGCCATGGCGCAGGTGGCTTTTTTCCGAATCACAATTCCCTGCGTTAGGATGGCGGTGCGCGCCGCGCCAGTTTCACGCCGACCGCCCACCGATCCACTTACCCACTTACCCACTTACCCACTTACCCACTTACCCACTTACCCACTTACCCACAACCCGAAGGAAGCCTGCCATGGAAGTCCGTCCGCTTGGTGCCGATGATGTCGAGCTGGTCTGCCACCATCGCGAATCCATGTTCCGCGAGGCCGGGCGCAGCGAGGAGGTCCTGCAGGCCATGACGCAGCATTTCCGGCCGTGGCTTGTGCCGCGCCTGCGCGATGGCAGTTACTTCGGCTTCGTGCTGGTGGACCAGGGCCAGCCCGTGGGCGGCATCGGCCTGATGGCGATCGACTGGCCGCCGCATCCGGCCCATCCCATGCAGGACAAGCGTGGCTATGTGCTGAACGTGTATGTGGAGGCGACGCATCGCAAGCAGGGGCTGGGGCGCCGCCTCATGCAGCTGGCGCAGGACGAGTTCGCCAGGCGCGACCTCCAGTACGCGATCCTGCACGCCACCGAGATGGGCCGGTCGTTGTATGTGGCACTGGGCTGGCATGCGACGAGCGAGATGGCCAAGGCCATGCGCGTGTAGCGCGGGCTAGTGGCCCGTTCCGCTGATTCGTTCGCAAAGTCTGTTGAGCTTGGAGGAGGAATTGTGGGTTGGGCTCATAAAGAAAAGTGACATCTCACACGTTCCAAAACGGCCAACACCGTACAGCCGCGCCAGCAGCTAGAAGCGCTAAAACATCGCCCACTCACGTTATTCTGCATCAGCAGCTAGAAGCGCTAAAACATCGCCCACTCACGTTATTCTGCATCAGCAGCTAGAAGCGCTAAAACATCGCCCACTCACGTTATTCTGCATCAGCAGCTAGAAGCGCTAAAACATCGCCCACTCACGTTATTCTGCATCAGCAGCTAGAAGCGCTAAA
>NZ_JBIUHC010000084.1:0-43108 GCF_044627735.1 Cupriavidus sp. CuC1
CCTGGCGGCGCATGGCCTCGACCTGGCTGGCGGCAGCGGCCGCCGCTTCGCCGGGCAGGCGCTCGGCTTCGTTGGCGAGGATGGCGAGGGGCGTCTTGACGGCGTGGGCGAGGTCGGCCGCCTGGCGCCGCGAGCGCTCCAGCGCATCGGCGTTGCGCGCCAGCAAGGTATTGATCTCGGTGACCAGCGGCACCACCTCGGACGGCCACGTGCCCCCCAGCCGGCTCTCGCGGCGTGCCTGCAAGGTAGCCAGTGCCTGGCGCAGCCGCGCCAGCGGCGCGAGGCCAAACTTCACCTGGGCCGCCACCGCCAGCAGCAGGCCCGCGCCCAGCGCCGTCAGCGACCAGCCCAGCAGCCGGTTGAAGGCCTGGCGCGCCGCGCGCAGCTCGGTGCGATCCAGCGCCACCGACAGCATCACCGGCGTATCGGCCGACGCCAGCACGATGGGGCGCGACACTACCAGCAACGATTGCCCGCTTGGCCCGGGCCGGATCTCGGCATGGCTGCCCGCTACCTTGTTGCCCACCGTGGCTGGCATCTCGGCGTCCCAGAGCGAGCGTGAGCGCAGCGTGGCCCCTGGCGCCTGTGCCTGCCAGTAGGCGCCGGAGTAAGGCAGATCGAAGCGCGGGTCGGCCGGGGCGCGGGTCAGCGCGAGCTTGCCGTCGGCGCTCCAGTCCAGCGCGGCAGCCAGGCTGGTGAGCTGGTTGTCGAGCTGGCGCACATAGGTATCGTTGACATGGCGCGCAAACAGGGTGGAGAGCAGCCAGCCGGTGCCGCCCAGCGCCGCGGCCAGCCAGATGGCCGCGACCGCTAGCAGGCGGATGGCTAAGGACTGGCGCATGGGTAAGTTGGCGGGGGCTGCCGAAGCTTCGGGAGCGTCGGGAGACGCCGGCGGGCGCAGGCGGTAGCCCTGTCCGCGCACGGTCTCGATCACGTCCACGCCGAGCTTGCGCCGCAGCCGTCCGATGAAGACTTCGATGGTGTTGCTGTCGCGGTCGAAATCCTGCGCGTAGATGTGCTCGGTCAGCACGGCCTTGCTGATGATCGCGCCCGGGTGGTGCAACAGGTAATCCAGCACCTTGAACTCATGCGCGGTCAGCATCACCGCGGCGCCGTCGACGGTCGCCACGCCCGTGCGCGCGTTCAGGCGCACCGGGCCGCATGCGAGCTCAGGCGCGGGCATGCCGTGGGCGCGGCGGATCAGCGCGCGAATGCGGGCCAGCAACTCCTCCATGCGGAAGGGCTTGGCGAGATAGTCGTCGGCCCCGGCATCGATGCCTTCCACCTTGTCGGTCCAGCTGTCGCGCGCGGTCAGGATCAGCACCGGCAGGCTCACCTGCGCCGCGCGCCAGCGGCGCAGCACGGACAGTCCATCCAGCCCGGGCAGGCCGAGGTCGAGCACCACGGCATCGTAAGGCTCTTCGGCGCCCAGGTGCCAGGCATCGATGCCGTGCGCGGCCGTATCGACCGCGTAGCCCGCGCTGACCAGGCTGGCGTGGATCTGGGCGGCCAGCACGGCCTCGTCTTCTACCAGGAGGATGCGCATGGGGGGGCAGGGCTTCTTGCGAGCCTGGTCAAGGTCGCGCCCCTTGGCCTTGAGCAGGGTGGCGGTCTTTGCGTCGTACTCGAGCTTGGCCACCGAGCCGCTCGCCAGCAGCAGCTTGACCTCGTACTGCCAGACGCCATCGTCGCGGTCGAGCTTGACGCCGATCACATCGCCCGTGTACTGCGCCGACACCGTCTCCAGGATGCGCGTGAGCGGCAAGATCTCGCCGGACTGCACGGCGGCGCGGGCGCGGTCGGCGTCCTTGTCGGCATGGGCGTGCGGCGGTGCCGCCAGCAGCAGCGACAAGGCAGCTAGAAACGGCAACAGTGCGCGAGGCAGGGATGAGGTGCGCGGGGAACGCGCGGTGCGGGACGAAGGCAATGGCGTGAGGGAGCGGGGCAATACGATTGTGAGCAAGCCTTGATGGAACGAAGCAGTCTGCCGTGCCTTGCCTGAACGCAAGCTGAACGGCGCGCTCAGCATGGGTTCAGGCAGGGATCACGACAATGGGCGCCATTGAATCGATTGTCATCGTCACAAGTTCCCAGGAGTCAGGCCATGCAAGGCGTCCGCGCTTCCAATGATAACCCTTCCGATATGCACCGCCGTGCCACGCGCGACTCCTCGCGCTGGCCGCCGCGGTGATCGTCGTCCTGTTGGGCGTCGTGTCCCTGTTCTGGGCGCAGGTCGATGCGCGCGCCGTGCTGCACGAATGGAAGCACATGGACAGCGGCCTGTCCATGATCGTGCTCGGGGCCCTGGTGCTCGGGCCGCTGCTGGCCTTTGGGCTGGGCGACTGAAGCGGGTCCCTGAAACCCTCGGACGGGTTTCCATGTGTGGACATTGTCCTGCGCCTGGTCCTACACTCGACCCACAATAAAACGCACGACCGTTCTAATTTATGTTCTCCACGCATGTTCGACCATGCACCGCGGACATGACCGGCACAGTGCGATCCCCCAGGGTCAATCCAAAAAGGAGACATGGCATGGAATCGAAGAACGTCCCGCTGGTAGCCGAGTTGCTGCGCGATGCACCGAAGAACTGGGGCAAATGGGGGCCGGATGACGAGGTCGGATCGCTGAACTATCTCACCCGGGCGGAGGTGCTGCGCGGCGTGGCTTGCGTGCGCTCCGGCAAGACCTTCACCCTGCAGATCCAGATGGGAAACCCCGCCGGCGACCCGGTCTGGCCGGGGCGTTCGCAGGCACGCCGCCTCAACGTGATGGACAAGGGCCACTACCTTTGCGGCAAGGGCCCGAAGTTCCCCGGCGAGGCCGAGTACGCGGACGACATGATGATCATGTACCTGCAGGGCTCGACCCAGTACGACGCCCTGGGCCATGTCTGGTACGGCGATCAGCTGTGGAACGGCTACGATGCCAAATCCACCATCGGCGGCCTGGAAAAGGCCAGCATCCTGCCGATCGCGGAGCGCGGCGTGGTCGGGCGCGGCATCCTGATCGACATGGCGCGCCATCGCGGCAAGGACGTGTTCGGCCCGGGCGAGACTTTCACCCACCTGGACTTGCTGGCCGCGGCCGAGATGCAGGGCGTGCGCATCGAGAAGCACGACATCCTGGTGATCCGCACCGGCTGGATCGGCTCCTTCTACAAGCGCGACCAGGCCGAGTTCTATCGCGAGTTCGTCGAGCCGGGCCTGACCTACAGCCCCGAACTGGTCGAGTGGTTCCATCGCATGGAGATTCCCAACCTCGTCACCGACACGATTGCCAACGAGGTGACGGTGGACCCGGTCTCGGGCGTGGCCTTGCCGCTGCACAATGCGCTGATGCGCAACCTGGGCGTCACCCTGACCGAGATCGCGCAGCTGGACCCGCTCGCGGCGGACTGCGCGGACGATAAGCAGTGGACCTTCCTCTATACGGCAGCGCCGCTCAAGGTCGTGAACGGCAGTGGCGCGCCGGTCAACCCGGTGGTCATCAAGTAAACCAAGCAGAAAACCAGCCCTCGGCGCCGCCCGGTGGAGAAGCCTCAATGGCCTCTTGCGCCGGGCGGCGCCAGCTTCGTTTCGACCAAGCGCAATTCTTGACACTACCCGCCGTGCCTATCGAGGTGCCTCATGACGCCCTATGAAGAGAAACCCTGGCTCTCCAGCTACAACGCCGGCCAGCCGCACACCATCACCCCGCAGTTTACCGACGCGCTGTCCATTTTCCGGGCCGCCGCGGAGCGCGCGCCGGCCAGCCCGGCAATCCACTACTTCGACGCCACGCTCAGCCATGCCGAGGTGGATGCGCTTTCCGACGCGCTGGCGGTAGCGCTATCATCGCGCGGCTGTACGCGCGGCGAGCGGGTTGCACTGTACCTGCAGAACGTGCCCCAGTTCGTCATCGGGCTGGTTGCCGCGTGGAAGCTCGGCGCCATCGCGGTGCCGGTCAACCCCATGAACCGGGCGCGCGAACTGCGCCTGGTGCTGGCCGACTCCGGCGCGAAGGTACTGATCTGCCACGAATCGCTCTATGCCGATGTGGTGAGCGGGCTGTTCGATGCTGAGCGGCGCGGCCAGGGCGACGGCAGCGCGCCCCTTGCGCTGCCAGCGGTGATCACCACGTCCGAGCTGGATTTCCAGACGCGCGCCGATCCGCGCTTGTTTGCCGCGACCAAGCGCCAGCCCGCCGAGGGCGTGCCCGATCTGCTGGCGCTGGTGCAAGAGTACCTGGGCCAGAGCCCTGCGCCGGTCACGCTCGAGGCAAACGATATCGCGATGCTGGTGTACACCTCCGGCACCACCGGTGTGCCCAAGGGTGCGATGAACACCCATGGCAATGTTGCTTTCAATGCGCAGGTGTACCGCGACTGGATCGGATTGCGGGAGGGGGGACCGATCCTCGGCGTGGCGCCGCTCTTCCATATCACCGGCCTGGTGGGCCACGTGGCGGCGGCCTTTATCTGCGCCGCGCCCCTGGTGCTTGCCTGCCGCTTCGAGCCGGGCGTGGTGCTGGAGGCCATCCGCGACCGGCGGGTCGAGTTCACCATCGGCTCGATCACGGTCTTCATCGCGCTGATGAACCACCCCGAGGCTACCCGCGAGCATTTCGCCACGCTGGGCAAGATCTACTCGGGTGGCGCGCCGATCCCGCCGAGCGTGGTGGAGCAGTTCCGCGCCAGGTTTGGCCACTATATCCACAATGGCTACGGCCTGACCGAAACCAACTCGCCCACCCACGTGGTGCCGCTGGGCCGGGCGGCACCGGTGGATCCGGCCTCCGGCACGCTGGCGATCGGCGTGCCCGCCTTCAACGTCGATTCCTTCATCGGCGACGATGCGGGCGCGCCGGTGCCGGTGGGCGAGGTCGGCGAGATCATTTCGCGCGGGCCGATGATCGTGCCGGGCTACTGGAACAAGCCGGAGGAAACAGCAAAAGCCATGGCGGGCGGCTATTTCCACACCGGCGATGTTGGCTTCATGGACGCGCAAGGCTGGTTCTACCTGGTCGACCGCAAGAAGGACATGATCGTTGCCGCCGGCTACAAGGTCTGGCCGCGCGAGGTGGAAGACGTCTTGTATACGCACCCCGCGGTGCGCGAGGCGGCGGTGGTGGGCATCCCCGACGCCTATCGCGGCGAGACGGTGAAGGCCGTGGTCAGCCTGAAACCGCAGGCCAGTGTCACGCCGGAAGCGCTGCTGGCCTGGTGCAAGGAGCGCATGGCCGCCTATAAATACCCGCGCGTGGTGGAGATCATCGACGAGCTGCCGAAGACGGTCACGGGCAAGATCCTGCGGCGCGAGCTGCGCGGCTAAGGGTGCCGCGCGCGCAAGAAGGCGGCTGAAATCCTCGGCGCGCGCGCGGCATCCGGCGTGGCAAAAAAGACGAAATCGCGCGTTTACCCCTTGTAAATAGAGTCCACGGACGCATCCACTGCTGCGTCCGCGCGACACAACGGCAGGCCGCGCGAGGTAAAACATCGAAAAAACCCGGGGAAAACCCCGGTTTTTACACTCGCACACACGAAAACCCCTTGACGTGCCGTTGTTTCCGCTATGATTCAGTCGATGCCGCGCGCCGCCGATAGTCGATCGACGAAGCGTCGAGCGACATCGGATGCCACATCCCGTGCGACATCATTCTGTTCAACTCATATTTATCGATATGGCGACCAAAGCGAATCCGACCGCGAAGACTGCAACCAAGACCGCTGCCAAGAAGGCACCGGCAACCAAAGCCGCTCCCGTAAAGGCTGTTGCCAAGAAGGCCGCGCCGGCCAAGAAGGCTGCTCCGGCTGCCGCGGTGACCCCGCGCCCGCTGAAGGACACCTTCAACAAGTCGAGCCTGGTCGCTCACCTGGTAGCACAGACCCAGCTGGACGCAAAGGCCGTGAAGACGGTGCTGGCCCATCTGGAAAACACCATCGTCAGCGCATTGCACAAGAAGGGCGCAGGCGAATTCACGCTTCCCGGCCTGATGAAGGTCACGGCTCAGCAAGTACCGGCCAAGAAGAAGCGCTTCGGCAAGGACCCGTTCTCCGGTGAAGAGCGTTGGTTCCCGGCCAAGCCGGCGAGCGTCAAGGTCAAGGTACGCCCGCTGAAGAAGCTGAAGGACGCAGCTGCCGCCTGATAGGGGCCCTGATTCCAGCTTGAAAAGGAGCCGCTAGCCGGCTCCTTTTTTGTATGCGGGATGCGCCCAAGCCGTCTGGAATGACGAGGGCTGTCGCTCCCTTTCCCCCGGCCCCTCCCGCGAGCGGGAGAGGAGAGCAAACCGGTTGCGGAAGTGGGACGTTTTTCGCTTCCTTCCCGCGTTGCAATCGACCAGCCGGCCAGCACGAAGCCGATGCAAGACTCCGGGAGATCGTCATGCCTAGCATCCAGTGCCGCCTGTGGCGGCTTGCCTTGCGCCTGGTCCGGCGCAAACAGCGTTTTTCCAGCGCGCAGGCGCTGCATGAGGAAATTCGCCGCCGCCGCAAGATCGGCCGCGCGGATCCCACGCCGCGCTTGATGGCGCGTCATGCGGTGAGCATGGAACCCGTGGCCGGCGTGGAGGTCTACACCGTGCGCCCGCGGGACGGCGACAGCGGCAGGCAGATCCTTTACCTGCATGGCGGCGGCTACGTCTTCGATATCGTCAGCCAGCACTGGGACTTCATCGGCAAGCTGGTGGACGCGCTCGGCGCGACGGTGACCGTGCCGATCTATCCGCTGGCGCCCGAGCATACCACCGTGAAGTCTTTGCAGGATTACTGCCGCTCTACGACCAGCTGGTCCGCGGCAAGCCGCCCGCCAGCCTGACCGTCATGGGCGACTCCGCCGGCGGTGGCATGGCGCTCGCGCTGGCGCAAGTGGCCCGGGATACCGGGCGCGCGCTGCCCGGCCGCCTGGTCTTGCTGTCGCCGTTCCTGGATGCCACCGGCAGCAACCCGGCCATCGATGCGCTCGAACCCCTCGATCCGATGCTGTCGAAGCTCGGCGGCATCGAGTGCGGCCGCGTCTATGCCGGCGGCGATCCGGTCACGCTCCCACAGGTCAGCCCCATCTACGGCAGCCTGCGTGGCCTGCCACCAGTGACGCTTTTCATCGGCACCCACGACGTCCTGCTGCCAGACTGCCGCACCTACCGCGCGCTTGCGGAGCAACAGGGCTTGCCGCTGCGGTATTACGAGTACGAGGGCATGTTCCACGTGTGGATGCTGTTGCCGATGCCGGAACCGATGCCGCCTTCGCGCAGATCGTCGCGGCCGTGGAGGCCGATCAAGCCCCGCAGCGGCCACCGGAGGTGCGCGCCGGGCAGGGCGGTGCAACCGGGTATCAGCCCATGTAACAAGGAACGGCGATAATCGTGGGGTTGCCGGCCGTGTGCCGGCCATAAGGAGTCAAGGAGTCCCCATGCTTTCTCGTCGTTACGGCGCGGTCTGGCTGACCGCGCTCGCCTTGCTGGTCCTTGCGGCACTCGCCGCCGTTCAACGCATCTCCCCGGCGTGGCTGGCAGCGCCGGTCGTGCTGCTGCTGGTGGGCATGCATGACATCGCGCAGTCGCGTCACTCCATCCTGCGCAACTATCCGATCTGGGGCCACCTGCGCTTCTTGTTCGAGTTCATCCGCCCGGAGATCCGCCAGTATTTCATCGAGGACGACACCAATGAGATGCCGTTCTCGCGCCAGCAGCGCAGCCTGGTCTACCAGCGTGCCAAGAACGAGGTCGACAGCCGGCCCTTCGGCACCGAGATCGATGTGCGCCTGGCGGGCCACGAGTGGATCAGCCACTCGCTCGCGCCGACCCGCATCCCCTCCGCCGACTTCCGCATCACCGTAGGCGAGGGCCGCGCCCAGCCTTACTCGCTGTCGATCTTCAACGTCTCGGCCATGAGCTTTGGCGCGCTGTCGGGCAATGCGATCCGCTCGCTCAATCGCGGCGCCAAGCTCGGCGGCTTTATCCACGATACCGGCGAAGGCTCCATCTCGCCGTATCACCGGGCCGAAGGCGGCGACCTGATCTGGGAGGTGGCCTCCGGCTACTTCGGCTGCCGCCGCCCGGACGGTGGCTTCGATCCCGACAAGTTCGCCGAACAGGCGCGCTCGCCACAGGTCAAGATGATCGAGGTCAAGCTCTCGCAAGGCGCCAAGCCGGGCCACGGTGGCGTGCTGCCGGCGGCCAAGGTGACGCCGGAGATCGCCGCCACGCGCGGCATCGGCATGGGCGAGGATTGCATCTCGCCGGCCACGCACAGCGAGTTCTCCACGCCGCTGGGCCTGCTGCAGTTTGTCGACCGGCTGCGCACGCTGTCCGGCGGCAAGCCCACCGGCTTCAAGCTTTGCATCGGGCACCCGTGGGAATTCTTCGGCATCGTCAAGGCCATGCTGGAATCCGGCATCCTGCCGGACTTCATCGTGGTGGATGGCGCCGAAGGCGGCACGGGAGCGGCGCCGCTGGAGTTTGTCGACCATATCGGCGTGCCGCTGCAAGAGGGGCTGCTGCTGGTGCACAACACGCTGGTGGGCGTGAACCTGCGCGACAAGATCCGCATCGGCGCGAGCGGCAAGATCATCACCGCCTTTGACGTGGCGCGCACGCTGGCCACCGGTGCCGACTGGTGCAACTCGGCGCGCGGCTTTATGTTTGCGCTCGGCTGCGTGCAGGCGCAGAAGTGCCATACCGACCGCTGCCCCGTGGGCGTGGCCACGCAGGATCCAGTGCGCCAGCGCGCCATCGTGGTGCCTGACAAGGCGGATCGCGTAGCCAGCTTCCACCGCCAGACGCTGCATGCGCTGCTGGAAATCCTGCAGGCAGCCGGCCTGAAGCATCCGGGCGATCTCAAGCCGCACCATATCGTGCGGCGCATCTCGCCCAACGAAGTGCGGCTGATGTCCGAGTTGCTCAAATTCCTCACGCCGGGGGACCTGATCAACGGGAACTTCCGCTACCAGCTCTACGAGAAGTACTGGCCGCTGGCGCGTTCCGACAGTTTCTCGTTGTAAAGCAAGGGGCTAGCGCGCGGCTTGCGGCGCCGGCAGGCGAGCGCGCCCGTGCTGCCGGAAAGCGCTCGGTGTCTGGCCCACGTGCTTGGCAAAGAAGCGCGCGAAATACGCGGCATCCGCAAAGCCCAGCGTCGAGGCGATCTGCTTGATGTCGAGATCGCTATAGAGCAGGTCGCGCTGCGCCTCCACGATCAGGCGCGAATGAATCAACTGCAGCGCACTCCTGCCGGCCAGTTGCTGGCAGATGCGGTTGAGCTGGGTGGGTGAGATACCGAGCGTGTCGGCATAGCCCGCCAGGTCCTGGTGATTCCGAAAACGCGCCTCCACGAGTTGCTGGAACTGCTGGAAGTGGCGCGCGGTCCTGCCCGCCGGCTGCGCCCCGGTTGCACCCGCGCCGCAAGCGCGCCGGGCAATGCCCACCAGCAGCAAGGACAGCAGCGCCGACAAGGCAGCGCCGCGCCACAGCGATACCGCGTTCATCTCCGCGCGGAACAGTTCCAGCGCTCCGGCAAGCACGGTGGCGTCATCGCGTTCGCTGCCGACCGGGCCACCGAACTGGTCATGGTAGGGCCGCTCGAACAGCGGTAGCGCATCCGGCACGCCAGCCAGCAGCGTGTGCAGGTAGTGGTCGGTCATGGTGATTACGATGCCATCCACGTCCGGCGTAAACCGAAAGCCATGCACGCAACGCGGCGGCACCGTCACCACGGTACGCGAGCCCAAGGGATACTCGCGGTCATCGAGCAGCGCGCGGCCGCCGCCCTGGTGCACGTAAAGAACCTGGAAGAAGCGTTCGTGGCGGTGCGGCTTGATTTCCCAGTCGTTGACGCCGCTGCGCTCCGGGATCGACTCGAAATGCAGTTGTTCCAGCAGGGGCTCGTTGGAGTTGACCCCGTAGAGGGAGTAGGTCGGGACGGTTTTCATGGGGCGGGGGCGGGCACCGGGATGGCAATTGTCCCGCCGGGGGTCGGATCTGTCCATCGGCGCTGCCGCCTGCCACGGCAGCGCGCCGATGGCTATTGATCCGCCTTGGCGCCCGACTTGCGCACGATCTCGGCCCACTTGTTGCCCTCTGCCACGGTGTAGCGCGCGAACTCGGCGGGGGAGGAGCCCACCGGCTCGGCGCCCATGTCGGCGTACTGGCGCTGCACGTCCGGCTGCCGCAGCGCTTGCGCGGCGTGGGCCGCCAGCTTCTGGACGATCGGGGCCGGCGTGCCGCGCGGCGCCCACAAGCCGTACCAGGTGCTGATATTGAAGCCTGGCAAGCCGGATTCCGCCACCGTGGGCACGTCCGGCAGGGCACGCGCGCGCTTGAGCGTGGTGACGGCCACGGCGCGCAGCTTGCCGGCCTTGATGAACGGCATCGCGGACGGCATCGAATCGAACATCAACTGGATCTGGCCGCCCATCAGGTCGGTCAGCGCGGGCGAGCTGCCTTTGTACGGCACGTGCTGCATCGAGACATTGGCGGCGAACTTGAACGATTCGGCCGCCAGTTGCTGGGCCGACGCATTGCCGGCCGAGCCGAAGTTGATGCTGCCGCCCCTGGCCTTGGCATAGGCGATCAGGTCCTGCACGGTCCTGACCGGCGAATCGTTGTTGACCACCAGCACCAGCGGCACATCCGCCAGTTGCGTGATGGGCACAAAATCGCGGAAGGCGTCGTAGCGCATCTTGGGGTAGATGCTCGGGTTGATCACATGCAGCGAGGCATTGGCCAGGATCGTGTAGCCATCGGGCGCCGCCTTGGCAACCACCTCCGCGCCGATCATGCCGCTGGCGCCCGCTTTGTTGTCGATCACCACCGTCTGCCCGAGCGTGTCGCCCATCTTGACGGCGACCACGCGCGCGAGCAGGTCGGTAGGGCCGCCCGGGGGGTAAGGCAGCACCATGCGGATCGGGCGCTGCGGGAAATCGTCGGCGCCGCGGGCGGGCGACGTGCCCAAGGCAGCAAGGGCGGCTGTTGCCAACGTTGCCATCAGAGCAAGGCGTAGCGCGGATCGGCGATGTTTGGTGTGCTGTGTACTGCGCTGCGTGTTCAGGACCCTGAATCGGAATGGCATGAATTTGTCTCCTTGATTTTTAGCACGACTTTGCCGACGACCTGCCTGGCTTCCAGAGCGCCCAGCGCCTCGGCCAGCCCGGTCATCGGGTACACCTTCGACACGGTCGGTCGAATCTTGCCTTCGCTGGCCCAGCCGCACAGCGTCTGCATGACGGCCTGCAGCGCAGGCGCATGCTGTGCCCGCTCGTTGGCAGGCGTCCAGCCGATATAGCGGCCTGCAAAAAATCCATGCAGCGTCAGGTTCTTTACCAGCAGCAGGTTCAGCGGCGCCTGCGGGATGCGGCCGCTGGCAAAGCCGATGCTGAGTATCCGCGCATTGGCCGCCGCCGCGCGCAGCGCCTGGTCGAACAGGTCGCCGCCTACCGGGTCCACCACCACGTCGGCACCGCGCCCGCCAGTCACGCGTTTGACGGCGGCGGCGAGGTCGTCCGGTGCAAGTGCATGCATGGCGCCGCGGCGCAGGGCCTGCGCGCGTTTCGCTTCGGTGCTGGCACAGGCGATCACCTGCGCCCCGAGCTGGTGGGCGATTTCCACCGCCGCCAGGCCGACGCCGGCGCCGGCGCCAAGCACCAGCACCGTGTCGCCGGGCTGCACCGCGCAGCGCCACACCAGGCCGCAGTAAGCGGTGCCGTAGGAGAGCGGGATCGGCAGGGCTTGCAGCGCGTCGAGCGTATCGGGAATGGGGTAGACGGTGTATTCCGGCAGCGTGACTTCTTCTGCAAAGCAGCCCCAGTCGGCAATGGCTACCACGCGGTCGCCAGGGTGCAGGCGGGTTACGGCGGCGCCGCAAGCCACCACGCGGCCGACCGCCTCGGTGCCAGGCACGAATGGCAATGGCGGCTTGGTCTGGTAGCGGCCCGCCACCATCAGGCCTGTGGCATGGCTTACGCTGGCGTATTCCACGGCCAGAGTGACCGCGTGCGGATCCGCAAGCGCCGGCCGCGGGATGCTAGCAAGGCGGACGTCCTGCGCTTCGCCGAAATGTTCGCAGAGCAGGGCCCGCATCATGCCGTGCCTCCCGTGGTGGTTTTACCCGCCAGAGGGCTGGCCTGCCTGGCCACGCCCGTCGCCAGTAATTGCGCGAGCTGGTCCGGGGTGACACCGAATTCACGCAGCACGGCTTCGGTGTGTTCTCCGACACGCGGCGCGGCGGTGGCCGCTCGCCGCAGGCCCTTGGTGGGGATGCCGGCAAACGGCAGGGCGCCCAGCCCCGCCTGCTCGACCGTCTGGAAGGTCCCCTGCTGCGCCGCTTGCGGGTGGTCGAGCACTTGCTGGTAGTCGCGCACCGGCGCATGAAGGATGTCGTGCGCCTGCAAGATGCCGAGCCAGTGCGCCGTGCTTTGGCTGCTGAGCACCGTAGCCACGGCGTCCTGCAGCCAGGCCGCGTGCGCCATGCGGCTGGCGTTGTCCGCAAAGCGCGCATCTTCCGCCCAGCCTGGGCGATCCAGCGCGCGGCAGAGCCTGCCGAATTGCGCATTGTTGAGCGCCAGCAAGGTGAGGCTGCCATCTCTGGTGGCAAAGACGCCATTCGGTGCGCTCACCGGCCCGGCGGCCACGGCGCCCTGGATGGCGTACTCTAGGATGTTGTTGGCCTGCAGCGCCACGCAGGCGTTGAACAGGCTCAGCTCGACATGCGCGCCCACGCCGCTGCGAAAGCGCCTGCACAAGGCGGCGGCACAGGCCTGCGCCGCGTACAGGCCGGTGGCCGCGTCAGCCAGCAGCATGCCGATGCGGCGCGGCGTGCCGTCGGCCATGCGGTTCGTATGCATCAGGCCGCTGTCGGCCTGCATCACGGAGTCCGAGGCGGGATAGTCGGCATAGGGGCCGTCCGCGCCGTAGCCGCTGATGGACACATAGACCAGCGCCGGGTTGCGCGCGGACAGCGCGGCGTAGCCCACGCCAAGCCGCTCGGCAACCTGCGGCCGGAAGTTCTGCACCACGATATCCGCCTGCAGCGCGAGGTCGAACAACAACGCCTTGCCGGCGTCGGTGGCCGCATCGATGCAGACGCCGCGCTTGCCGGCGTTGTACGCGATCGACAGCGCGCTGTGCTCGCCGCGTACCACGCCGACATGCCGGCCCCAGTCTCCGGCGGGCGGATCGACCTTGATGACGTCCGCGCCTTGTTGCCAGAGGATATGCGCGCAATACGGGCCCGCAATGCCCTGGCTGATATCCAGGATGCGCAGGCCGGCGAAGGGCAGGTCGGCGTCGGCTTCGGATGAAGGAACGGAATGCGATGGTAGTGGGTGTTGCGAGTTGGT
The DNA here is from genome assembly GCF_044627735.1 of Cupriavidus sp. CuC1. Lineage (NCBI taxonomy): Bacteria > Pseudomonadati > Pseudomonadota > Betaproteobacteria > Burkholderiales > Burkholderiaceae > Cupriavidus > Cupriavidus sp. CuC1. The sequence continues at coordinate 13,308 of NZ_JBIUHC010000084.1, forward strand.
CTGGGTCATCGGTAGGGATCGAAGAGTCGTAAGGTGGCGTCGGATGCTTTATGCTAGGGCGTACTCCTGGCCGCGACAATCCGCCGACCTGTGCCATCCGTGTTGACTCATGATTGACAATAACGCTAGCTTCGACCTGAACCTCATCCGGCTGTTTGTCACCCTGGTGGAATCCAGGACACTCACGGCCGCTGCCGTGCGCGGTGGCATGACCCGCTCCAATGTCTCGCGCCGGCTCAAGGCGCTGGAGCAGCACATGGGCGCGCAACTGATGCGGCGCACCACCCGCCACGTGGAGTTGACCGAGGCCGGGCGCCTGCTGTATGCGCACGGCGTGCGCATGCTGGATGAGTTGCAGGCGGCGGGCACCTCCATCGACAGCCTGGGCCAGACCGTGCGCGGCGATGTGCGGATCCGCCTGCCAACCGGGCTCGGGCACCTGTACCTGGCGCAGGTATTGCTGGAATTTGCCCGGCAGTACCCGGCCATCTCCCTGCGCGTGCTGATCAACGACTATATCGGCGACCTGATTTCCGCCGAGGTGGATGTGGCGCTGAAGATCACCTCCCTGCCGCCGGAGGATCACGTGGCGCGCAAGATTTGCGAGGTGGGCTGGTGCCTGTGCGCATCGCCCGGCTTCCTGGCGGAGCGCGGGCCGGTGAGCCGCGCGGAGGATCTCGGCCACTGCGACCTGATCGCGCCGGCGTCGCTGGGGCGCCGCTTCGATCTCAAGCTGAAGCTGGCCGGCACGCCGCTGATCCTGCGGGTCGCCCCGCGCATCCAGTCCGGCGACTACCCCTTCTTGTTCGAGTCGATGATGGCGGGGCTTGGCGTTGCCTTGCTGCCGCGCTATGCCGTGTGGCAGCAGATCGGGCGCGGCGAAGTGGTGGAGGTGCTGCCGGAGTACGAGCCCGAAGGCGTGGGCGACAGCATCTACATGCTGACCGCGCCGAACCGGTTTCCCACGCTGGCCACCCGCACGTTGATGGACTTCATCCGGGCGCGGCTGGAAAGCCAGGCGGGGAATTGGGTTGGGCGTGGGGCCTTATCGATCCCGTAGCCAGGATGCGCGGCGCGCTCGCATAGCGGACACACGCGCATCAGCAATGGCCCATCGTAGCGCCGCCGTCCATCTGCGTAGGGCGTCTCGGTAAAGGAGGGCTCATCTGTTAGCGGGAATGAGCTTGATCGGATGCGCGTCAAACCTCGGCCTTCAGGCCGAGGAAGGATAGCGCGGACGGCGTAGGCGTCCAATGCTGAGCCTAGTGCGGCGTTTTCTGCTGTTCGATGTATTGCCGCACAATCTCGATAGGCGCACCGCCACAGCTTCCAGCGAAGTAGGACGGCGACCAGAGAGCGCCTCAGTTTCTTGCGGATGCTGAGGTATCCCTTTTGTCGAATCGGGCGGCTGGACATGCCTTTCAGGCTGTTCACCAAGAATGACACTGAGACCTAGGGCGGATAGTTCACCAGCAAGTGAACATGGTCGTCCTCGCCGTCGAACTCCACCGGTTCGGATTCGAAATCCAAGCAGACGCTGGCAAAGATGCCGCGCATGTCGCCGAGTATCTCCTTGGTGAACACATTGTGCCGATACTTGGTCACGAAGACCAAATGCACGTGCATCAGGAAAACGCAATGCGATCAGCCAAAACCACGCGATGGTGTGCATCGCATCTGCGTAGCGCCGTAGGAATCCCCTCCCTTTCCACCGAAAGGCGGCGGCCGCAGGTCGAGGGAGGGGAGGATGTCAACATCTGTCGCCAAGGTCAAGATCGGCTTCACGCCACGGCTGGGCAAATCCGGCCGCGACAACGAAGACGACGTGGTCACCGCCGTCGTGGTGATGAACCGGACTTTGCGGACCAATGAGGTGGTCGCACGCGTCAAGGCCGAGATCGAGAAGATCAATAGCGACGGCACTTTGTCCGCCGGCGTCAAGGTCGAGTCCTACTACGATCGCTCCAGCCTGGTGTCGGTCACCACCCACACCGTCCTGCACAGCCTTTTCTTTGGCTGCCTGCTGGTGTTCTTCATCCAGTCGGATGCGGCCAATGCTGATGACCGCGTTGTCGGCATGTATCGGCTTGCTGCCGGCGGCGATCTCCACCGGCATCGGCAGCCAGGTGCAGCGCCCGCTGGCGACTGTGGTGGTGGGGGGGATGCTGGTGGGGCCGTTGATGCTGCTCGTGATCGTGCCTGCGCTGCGGATGGTATTCCTCGGCAAGGATGCGGACTCGGACAATGCTCTCACCGTGGTCAAGCCTACCGTCCCCCATTGATGGATGCCCATCAGGCCCATGTGAGCAGAGCCTGATGGGCAAGGGCTACCAGTAGGTCCGAGATGGCCGCGCGAGCGGCGAAAATCATGCAAGAGGCGTGGTGCGTCACTAGCTATGCCGGGGCGCAACAATGCCTCGCTGGACGACGAGGCAATAGCGCATGTTGCGTTACCTCGTCGGCGGAACGTGTGAAGATCGACTACAACTACTGTCCATACTGGTCTCCTTACTCCTTATTGGTAGTGGGTTGCGTTACCCGGCGCAAAGCTTGGAACGCTCTCCCATAGCACAGAGCGCACGTTGCGCTCCAGGCCAAGTTGCCCTACCGGTCGCGACAGCGCGGCCCGCCCGGGTGCCACGCAGTATCCGGCCCGAATCCAACCGTGTTCCGTGCCCGGGCTTTCCCGCGCCAGACCTGGGGCCTGGGTGGGGGCGAAGAGAAGGTGGAGGCGGATTTCAACCAGCTCGCAACCACCGTCGACAAGCGGCGGGTGGTGCTGACGGCCGGCAACGTTCCCGTGCTCGACATCTTCAATGCGGTTGAGTACGCGCACGATCCGCGCATGCGGTTTCTCATCTGGTCATTCATGACGCACGGCTCGTTCGACTACGCGGCAGATGCACGCGGCTACAACTGGGGGATCGCGCTCGAATACATCGACGATGACTGGGCGGTTCGCATCGGGCGTTTCCTGCAGCCAATCGAATCCAATGGCCTGCCGCTCGATACCCGCTTCCTGCAGCACTACGGCGACCAGATCGATTTGGAGAAGGGCTACCGGCTGTTCGGCCAAGAGGGCAAGGCGCGCTTGCTGCTATGGCGCAACAAGGCGAAGATGGGCAACTTCCGCGACGCCATCGCCTTTGGCAATGCCAACGGCAGCACGCCAGGTGTGGGTGATGTGCGCAGGGAGCATGCCAAGGTCGGCGTTGGCCTGAGTTTCGAGCAAAAGGTCGGGCAAGACCTTGGCCTGTTCGCGCGCGCGGACTGGTCGGACGACAAGACCGATACTTACGCCTTTACCGAAGTTGGCCGCAGCGTTTCCTTTGGCGGCATTTACCTCATGCCATCCCTGTTCAGCCAGCCCTTGCAGAGACGCTAGTTCGCGCGATGGGTCTCAGCGCTCGCGCCAAGAATGCGAACGACTCTAATTGCGCTTTTCATTGGTGAATTCGGATATGCATGACAAGCCAGGTGCGCGGAGCTAATATTCCGGCAGCTTCGCCGCGAGCCTCCACGAGTCAGCGCTGAATGAACGCCTTGTCCCGCGTATCCGCCGTTCTTTGCCTGTGCTCCGCGTTGCCCGGCTTCATGGTCCATCCAGCGTGGGCGGTGCTGCCGGATGAGTTCCAGGTGTACACCGGCGATATCAACGCGCCGGGCAAGTTCGGCCTCGAGCTGCATCTCAACACCACGCCAAGCGGCCATTCACAGCCATCGTATCCAGGCGAAGTCACCACCCCGCACGGCTGGCGTGTGACCGCCGAATTCTCTTACGGCCTCTCGCCTTCCTGGGAGCTTGGGCTTTACATCCCTACCATGCTGTCGCGTGACAACAGCTACTACGTGACGGGACCCAAGCTTCGTGTGAAATGGATGCCGGTCCGCGCGGTGGATGGCGCTGGATACTTTGCTGGCGCAAACGTGGAACTCGCGCGAGTTGGACAGCGATTCGAGAGCGCCACCAAGGCGCTGGAGCTGCGACCCATCATCGGCTATCAAGACGCGAGCTGGCTCTTTGCCTTTAACCCTGTGCTCGGATGGGACCTGGCCGGCGTGGACAAGAGCGCGGCACCGAGCGCAACGCCTAGCTTCAAGGTGGCCCGAACGGTGTTGCCAGGCTTGCGCGCGGGCGCCGAGTATTACATGGATCTGGGCCGCGTCAATCATCCGGCGACCGGGCCCGGGCAAGCGCAAACCGCCTATCTTGCTTTCGATGTGGATCGCGGCCCAATCGTCTTCAACTTTGGCATCGGCCGCGGGCTGTCGCGCGCGGCTGACCGTTGGACGCTCAAGTGGATCTTCGAAATACCATTCTCCTGAGCGGCCGGCGTCCAGAGGGGCGAGCGAGAATGGAGCTGGGCATGGCCGCACCGGCGCTTGTGCACGCCGGCGCGGCTAACCGGCCCCTTACTGCGGGCCCAGCTTCTTGATCAGCGCATCCAGCATCGCCAGTTCCTGCTCGTCCAGGTCCGTCAGCGGCGCGCGGACCGGGCCGGCATCGTGCCCGACCAGCTTGGCGCCGGCCTTGACGATGCTCACGGCGTAACCTGCGCGGCGATTACGGATGTCCAGGTAGGGCAGGAAGAACTCGTCGATCAGGCGGTTGGTGGTGGCGTGGTCGTCTGCGGCAATCGCGCGGTAGAAGTCCATCGCCGTCTTGGGGATAAAGTTGAACACGGCCGAGGAGTACACGGGCACGCCCAGCGCCTTGTAGGCGGCGGCGTAGACTTCCGCGGTGGGCAGGCCGCCCAGGTAGGACAGGCGGTCGCCCAGCTTGCGGCGGATGCGCACCATGCCTTCGATCTCGCCTACGCCATCCTTGAAGCCGATCAGGTTGGGGCAGCGGTCGGCCAGGCGCTCGAGCATTTCCGCGTTGATGCGGGAATTGCCGCGGTTGTACACGATCACGCCGATATTGACCGACTTGCAGACTTCTTCGATATGGTTGGCAATGCCGTCCTGGCAGGCTTCGGTCAGGTAGTGCGGCAGCAGCAGGATGCCCTTGGCGCCCAGGCGCTGGGCTTCCTTGGCATAGGCGATGGCCATGCGGGTCGGGCCGCCGGCGCCGGCCAGGATGGGCACCTTGCCTGCGCAGGTTTCCACCGCGGTACGGATGACATTGGAGTAGTCGTCCGGCGTCAGCGAGAAGAACTCGCCGGTGCCACCGGCGGCGAACAGGGCGGTGGCGCCGTAGGGGGCCAGCCATTCCAGGCGCTCTACATAGGTCTCGGGGCGGAAGTTGCCTTGCGCGTCGAAGTCGGTCACGGGGAAGGAAAGCAGGCCTTCCGAGACGATCTGCTTGAGTTCTTGTGGTGTGGTCATGATGGCTGGTCCTGATACCCGCAAGGGCAGGGTTGGTTCACTGGGTCTTGTGCTTGATTTTTGCAGGCACAATTTCGAGATACGTCATCGTACAACTACGAATTTGAATGTGCAAGTATTTTTGCTCGGGTGCGGTTGGATCCCCGGGGTTGCTTGCGTGGCACTTTGCCTGAAGGCGGCGGCAGTCATCTGAGACGGCCTGGGCGAGGCGTCGAGCGGCGCGAGCAGAATCTCCGTAAATCACTGTGAAAGCTGGCTGAAAGCTTGTCGCGTCCCGTTTTTCGGGAGAAGGGCGCGGGTGCGATCACGGCTGGGCGGTTAGGACGGTCTCGCTGAGGGTGTTGCATCCTAATTCGGGTAAACACTTAATGTTGTCGACCAAGCCGGATGCCTATAATTCCGGTCATACGATGACATATCACGTAGCCGACCAAGCACGCGAGAAGGAGGCCAGCCGCAAGCCTGCTTCCAGATCTTCCAGCCGGCTCCGTGCAGGAGACCCCATGAATCTCAGCAATACCATCAGCGTGGCCGGCGAGGCCACGCGTCGCAGCAATGTTCGTTACTGGATCCTGCTGATGATCTTCGTGGTGACGACGGTGAACTATGCCGACCGTGCCACGCTCTCCATCACCGGCCCGGCGATGCGCTCGGAGTTCGGTTTCGATGCCGTGCAGATGGGTTTCATCTTCTCGGCCTTCAGCTGGGCCTATGTGATGGCGCAAATCCCGGGCGGCTGGCTGCTAGACCGCTTTGGCGCGCGCCGCATCTATGCCTGCAGTATTTTCCTGTGGTCGCTCTTCACGCTGCTGCAGGGTTTTATCGGCGTATTCGCCACGGTCGGCGCGGCCGTGACCACGTTGTTCGTGCTGCGTTTTGCCGTGGGGCTGGCCGAGTCGCCGGCGTTCCCGGCCAATGCCAAGGTCGTGGCCAGCTGGTTTCCCACGGCGGAGCGCGGCACGGCTTCGGCTATCTTCAATTCCGCGCAGTATTTTGCCGCGGTGCTGTTTACGCCCCTGATGGCCTGGCTGACCCACGCGTTGGGCTGGCACCACGTCTATATGTGGATGGGCGCGCTGGGCATGGTGCTGGCCGGTCTCTGGCTCAAGGTGGTACGCAGCCCGGCGACCCACCCGGGCGTGAATCGCGCCGAACTGGACTATATCAAGCAGGGCGGCGGCCTGATCGAGATGAGCGGGGACGCTGGCAAGAAGGACAAGGAAGCACCCGGCACGCGCTGGTTCTACGTGCGCCAGCTTCTCTCCAACCGGATGCTGCTGGGCGTGTACCTGGGCCAGTACTGCATCAACGTGCTGACGTACTTCTTCCTAACGTGGTTCCCGGTGTACCTGGTGCAGGCGCGCGGCATGTCGATCCTGAAGGCGGGTTTTGTCGCTTCGTTGCCGGCGATCTGCGGCTTCCTGGGTGGCGTGCTGGGCGGCGTGATTTCCGATGGGTTCCTGCGCCGGGGCTATTCGCTGACGGTAGCCCGCAAGGTGCCGATCGTCGCCGGCATGCTGCTGTCGGTCAGCATGATTGCCTGCAACTACGTGGATAGCGAATGGCTGGTAGTGGGCTTCATGGCGCTGGCCTTCTTCGGCAAGGGCATCGGCGCGCTGGGCTGGGCCGTGGTGGCGGATACGGCACCGAAGGAAGTGATTGGCCTGGCCGGCAGCATCTTTAACATGTTCGGAAATATCGCGGGCATCGTCACGCCGATCGTGATCGGATATATCCTTGGCACCACCGGTTCCTTCAATGGCGCGCTGGTCTTCGTCGGCGCCAACGCGCTGGTGACCGTGATCAGCTACCTGGTGATCGTCAAGGAAATCAAGCGCGTCGAGCTCAAGCATCCCTGAATTCAGTGGCGCCGGCTGCGCGGGTGCAGCCCCGGCGCAGCGGCCAAGCGTTTCGGAAGGAAAAAAAAGACATGTCGGTTATCGATATCAAGGTAGAGCAGCCAGCCGGTGCGCAGCCGGCTGCGCAGGTGCAGGGCACCCCGCTGTACATCCGCATCCACGAGCTGGATAACGTGGCGATCGTCGCCAACGATGGCGGCCTGCCCGAGGGCACGGTGTTTCCCTGCGGGCTGACCCTGCGCGAGCGGGTGCCGCAGGGCCACAAGGTGGCGCTGGCGGATCTGGCAGCCGGTGATGCCGTGGTGCGCTACAACGTGGTGATCGGCTATGCGCTGCGCGACCTGCCCAAGGGTAGCTGGGTCAACGAGCGCGTGATCGAGATGCCGGTGGCGCCCGAGCTGGACAACCTGCCGATCAGCACGCGCGTGGCGGACCCGCTGCCGCCGCTGGAAGGCTATAGCTTCGAGGGCTTCCGCAATCCGGACGGCTCGGTCGGCACCCGCAACATCCTCGCCATCACCACCACCGTGCAGTGCGTGTCGGGCGTTGTTGCGCACGCGGTGCGGCGCATCAAGGCCGAGCTGCTGCCGCGGTATCCCAATGTGGACGACGTGGTGGGGCTGGAGCATACCTACGGCTGTGGCGTGGCCATCGATGCGCCGGACGCCATCGTGCCGATCCGCACGCTGCGCAATATCGCGCTGAACCCGAATTTCGGCGGCACCGCCATGATGGTGAGCCTGGGTTGCGAGAAGCTGCAGCCGGAGCGCCTGTTGCCGGCCGGCAGCTTGCCCGGCGGCCTGGATGTTGGCGTGGTGTGCCTGCAGGACGACGAGCACGTTGGCTTCGAGAGCATGATCGATTCCATCATGGCGATGGCGCATACCCACCTGGCCAAGCTTGACCAGCGCCGCCGCGAAACCTGCCCGGCCTCGGAGCTGGTGGTGGGCGTGCAGTGCGGCGGCAGCGATGCGTTTTCAGGTGTGACCGCCAATCCCGCCGTGGGGTTTGCCACCGACCTGCTGGTGCGCGCCGGCGCGACCGTGATGTTCTCGGAAGTCACAGAGGTGCGCGACGGCATTGACCAGCTCACGGCGCGCGCGGCCACGCCCGAAGTGGCGCAGGCGATGATCCGCGAGATGGACTGGTACGACCGCTACCTGGAGAAGGGCCGGGTCGACCGCAGCGCCAACACCACGCCCGGCAACAAGAAGGGCGGGCTGTCCAATATCGTCGAGAAGGCCATGGGCTCGATCGTCAAGTCGGGCAGCACGGCCATCACCGGCGTGCTCTCGCCCGGCGAAAAGCTCAAGCACAAGGGCCTGATCTACGCAGCCACGCCTGCCAGCGATTTCATCTGCGGCACCTTGCAGCTGGCCGCCGGCATGAACCTGCATGTGTTCACCACCGGCCGCGGCACGCCGTACGGCCTGGCCGAAGTGCCCGTGATCAAGGTGGCAACGCGTAGTGATCTTGCACGCCGCTGGCACGACCTGATGGACGTGAATGCCGGGCGCATCGCCACCGGCGAGGCCACTATCGAGGACGTTGGCTGGGAGTTGTTCCGGCTGATGCTGGATGTGGCGAGCGGGCGCAAGAAGACCTGGGCCGAGCACCATAAGCTGCACAATTCGCTGGCGCTGTTCAACCCGGCGCCGGTGACCTGACCCGTTTGCACGGCCAGCGCGCCCGGAAAAACCGGGACAACGCTACACGGCCGGGACCAGTGTCCCGGCCGCTTTACATTCGTCCGGGGCCAACCTTAAATGAGGAAGGATTCGGCCCCCCTCCTGGCTCCCACGCCTGCCGCTTTTCCCCCTTCAGTTCGCCATGCCATCCTTTGCCCCGACATGACGCCGGAGACGGATCAAGCCGCGCCTTGTGGCATGCGGCCAGTACCGCGGCCGAACCCATATCCGGGATTCCGTCGCGAGGTGCATCATGGCCGATCTGTCTAGTGAGCTGGTCAGTGGTTTGAAGTCGAAACTCAGAGGCCAGGTGCTGCAACCTGGCGAGGCGGGCTATGAGGCGGCGCGAAAAGTCTGGAACGCCATGATCGACCGGCGCCCCGCGCTCATCGTCAAAAGCGCCGGCGCGGCCGATGTCATCGATACGGTAGCGTTCGCGCGGGACAACGGCGTGCTGCTGTCGGTACGCGCCGGCGGCCACAATATCGGTGGGCTGGCCCTTTGCGAGGGCGCGGTCACGCTGGACCTGTCGGACATGAAATCGGTGCGGATCGATCCCAGCGCACTGCGCGCCTATGTCGAGCCCGGCGCCACGCTGGGCGATTTCGACCACGAGGCGCAGGCCTTCGGGCTGGCCACGCCGCTTGGCATCAACTCCACCACCGGCGTGGCGGGACTCACGCTGGGCGGCGGCTTTGGCTGGATCAGCCGCAAGTACGGCACCACCGTGGATAACCTGGTGAGCGCGCAGGTGGTGACAGCCGATGGCAAGCTGGTGCACGCCAGCGCCACCGAGCACCCCGACCTGTTCTGGGCCATACGCGGCGGCGGCGGCAACTTCGGCGTGGTCACCATGTTCGAGTTCGCCCTGCGGCCGGTCGGCCCGGAGATCTACGGCGGCCTGATCGTCTATCCGCTGGAGCAGGGCGTGGCCGTGTTGCAGGCCCTGCGCGACCGCTTCGACGGCATGCCCGACGAGCTGACCGTGTGGGCCGTGCTGCGGCTCGCGCCGCCGCTGCCGTTCCTGCCGCCGGAGACACATGGCAAGCCCATCGTGGCGCTGGCCATCTGCTACATCGGGCCGCCAGCCAACGGGCCGCAACTGGTCGAGCCATTGCGCCATCTCGGCACGCCCTATGGCGAGCATGTCGGGCCCATGCCGTTTGCCGCCTGGCAGCAGGCGTTCGATCCCTTGCTCACGCCGGGGGCGCGCAACTACTGGAAATCGCACAACTTCGCCGGCCTGGACGATGGCCTGCTCACGTTGTTGACGGACTACGTCAGCAAGCTGCCCTCGCCGCACACGGAGATCTTTATCGGCGCCATGGGCGGGCAGACCAACCGGGTCGCGGCGCACGCCACGGCGTATCCCAATCGTGATGCCAACTATGTGATGAACGTGCACGGACGCTGGACCGAGCCGGCCGACGACGACGCCTGCATCGCCTGGTCGCGCGAGGTCTTCCAGGCTGCGGCGCCGTACGCGCTTGGCTCGGTATACGTGAATTTCCTGACGCAGGAAGAGGGCGATCGCGTCAGCGCGGCGTACGGGCCGAACTATGCCCGGCTGGTCGAGGTCAAGCGGCGTTACGATCCCGACAACCTGTTCCGCCACAACCAGAACATCAAGCCTTAGTCCTGGTGGCGAGCTGGCTCGCTATGCCGCCGGCCCCGCGCCGACGGCATGGGTAACGCCGATCTGTGTTCCGCCGGCGAGCGTCTGGTACACCACGCAGTAGCGCTCGGTCAGCCGCAGCAGTGTTTCAACCTGGTCGGGCGGCGCGTCCGTATCCAGCTCAAACCGCACCCGGATTGCCTGGAAGCCCACGGCGGTTTCCTTGCTCACGCCAAGCGTGCCGCGAAAATCGAGATCACCCTCCACCAGCACGCGAGCGCTGCGCAGCGCAATGCCCAGCGCCGTCGCCACCGCATTCAGCGTGACACCGGCGCAGGCGGCCAGGGCCTCCAGCAGCATGTCCCCGGAGCAGGCGCTCAGCCCGGTGCCGCCGGTGGCGGGATGCAGGCCGGCTTCGACCAGCGCCTTGCCGGTTTCGACATTGCAGGTAACGCCTTCGCCTAGACGGCTCGATGCACGCAAGGTGATCGAGGCCGCCTCGGGGTGTTCGCGATACTTCTCCTTGAGCGGGGCCTGGATGGTGCGGAGTTGGTCGGCGTTCATGGGGGCTCCTGACGCTTGGTATTTCGAGTGCATCATGCGGCGCGTATCGTGCGATATGTTGAGCGGTATTGCACTCAGTGCTAGACTTTGTTATCCGAATTCTGGCGATTCACATGAAAGTCCTTTCCCCGCGTGTCTTCAAAACATCCTGGTTCAGCAAGGCCGCCGGCAAGGCTGGAATAGACGATGCCGAATTATGCGGGACTGCACAAGGGTTGCAGCAGGGCCAGGGCGATGACCTAGGCGGCGACGTCTGGAAGGCGCGGCTCAACAAGAACAGGCATCGCACAATCGTCCTCCACAAAGTCGAAAAGCGATGGATATTCACCTACCTGTTCGCAAAGAAAGATCGAGAGAACATCAGCGTCAAAGAGCTGGAAGGGTCCAAGAAGCTGTCGAGGGATTATGCGGCCGCCTCCCTCTCGCAGATCGCTGGACTGCTCGATCAAGGTGAACTATTGGAGATCTGCCATGACTACTAAACGCGTCAAAACCGACGCCTTCGAGGCAATCCACAGCGCTGCATCAGGCCTCTTGAGGGTGAAGGCCATCAACAAGAAGACCATGCGCGAGTATGACGACCTGTGCCTGGAGGCACCGCCACACTTCGGGGCTGAGGACATCGTCAAGATCCGCAAATCGGTCAACGTGAGCCAGCCCATTTTTGCCCGCTACCTGAACACAAGCACGTCGACGATTCAGAAATGGGAGACCGGGCAGAAGCAGCCCAGCGGGATGGCCGCGCGGCTGCTGCAGGTAGTCCAAAAGCATGGTTTGGAAGTACTTGCCTGAACGCCACTTTCCACTTTCAGGACAGCTTAGCGGTTTCAAATCAACCGCGCCCCCGGCCAGGCCCCCGACATCACAATATTGCGCACCGACTGCCTCACCGTCTGCATGATGTCCCACAGCTCAGGCACCGGCGTGCGGTTACGCGCGGTGGCAAGCGCCACCTGCCGCGTCACCACCGGATCCACCAGCCGGGCTGAATGCAGCCGGCCTTGCGCCACGCGATCCGCGACGGCGGCAAAGGGCAGCAGGGTGGCGCCGCAGCCGTCTTCCACCAACCGCATCGACACGGTATTGGACGCGTCGCACTCCAGCGCCAGTTGCAGGCTGGTGCCCGCCCGAGCCGCGAGCGATTCGGCCAGCACGCGCAAGCCGTGTCCCGTGCTGGGCAGGATCAGCGGCACTTCGCCAAGGCGGCGTACGGGAAAGGTCGGGCCGAGGTGGCTCCAGGATGTCGGCGTGACCAGCGTCAGGTCTTCTTCCAGCAGGATGTCGACCTTCAGCGCGCCTTGCTGCTCAGGCAGATAGAGCAAGGCAACGTCAATCTCGCCAGCCGCCAGCCAGGCCAGCACAGGGCTGGCCAGTCCTTCGACAAAGCGCACCTTGGTCGCGGGAAAGCGCTGTTTGAGCGCGGTGCCGATGCTGGCGAACGCGGTGTTGGCGATGGTGGGCTGCGCCGCGATCACCAGTTGCGCCGGGCCTTGCGCGGAGGACGCGCGGATGGCTTCACGGGCTTCGGCCAGCGTGGCCGCTACCTGCCGCGCGTAGACGATCAACGTCTGGCCAGCTTCGGTCAGCACCACGCCGCGTCCGCTGCGGTGGAACAGGCGGGTATCCAGCGCGGCCTCCAGCCGGGCGATCTGCCGGCTTACGGTGGACTGGTCCGCGCCCATTTCGAGCGCGGCGCGCGAGATGCTTTGCGTGTTGGCGACGCAGACGAAGCAGGCCAGATCCTCGGAGTTCATCGCGGTGGTCATGTCGTCGTGCCGGCGGCCGCAGTCCCTGGCATCAGGCCTTGTCGCCGATGGCGTGCCCGGACATATGCTCGAGCGCGCGCACCAGGCCGGAATGGTCCCATTTGGCGCCGCCGAGCGCGCCGCACACATTGAACAGTTGCTGGCACGAGGCGGTGTTGGGCAGGCTCACGCCCAGCTTGCTTGCCGTGGAGAGCGCGAGGTTGAGGTCCTTCTGGTGCAGTTCGATGCGGAATCCCGGGTCGAAGGTGCGCTTGATCATGCGCTCGCCATGCACTTCCAGGATGCGCGAGCTGGCGAAGCCGCCCATCAGCGCCTCGCGCACGCGGGCGGGGTCCGCGCCGGCCTTGGCGGCGAGCACCAGGGCTTCGCCCACGGCTTCGATGGTGAGGGCCACGATGACCTGGTTGGCCACCTTGGCGACCTGGCCGTCGCCCACGCCGCCCACCAGCGTGATGTTCTTGCCCATGAGCTTGAGCAGCGGCAGCACGCGGTCGAACACGTCCTGCTTGCCGCCGGCCATGATCGATAGCGTCGCAGCCTTGGCGCCGACTTCGCCGCCGGACACGGGGCCGTCCACATAGTCGCAGCCCAGCGCTTCGATCTTCCCGGCAAAGATGCGCGTGTCGATTGGCGAAATGGAACTCATGTCCACCACGGTCTTGCCTTTGGAGAGGCCCGCCGCCACGCCGTTCTCGCCGAACAGCACGCGCTCCACGTCGGGTGTGTCGGGCAGCATGAGGAAGATCACATCGCTTTGCTGCGCGACCTCGGTGGCGTTGGCGCAGGCTTTGGCGCCGGCATCTAGCAACGCCTTGGGCGGGCCGCTGCGCGAGTGCACATAAAGCGTGTTGCCGCCTGCCAGCAGGTGCTGCGCCATGGGCGTACCCATCACGCCCAGTCCGATGAATCCGATCTTGCTCATGTCAGTCCTCTCTTGGTGCCGGATGCAGCTAGATGCCACCCGATGCAGCGCTTAGCTGGCGAAACGATCGCGCAGCGCTTGCGTCGCGCTACGGAAGATATTCTGGTCCAGGCCTACCGCCACGAAGCTCGCGCCCATGTCCAGGTAGCGGCGCGCGTCGGCTTCTACCGGTGTCAGCGTGCCCACGGCCTTGCCGGCGCGCTTGGCGGCCTCGAAGATGCGCGCCACCTGCGCCTGCACTTCGGGGTGATTCGGATTGCCGAGGTGGCCGCAGGCAGCCGCCAGGTCGTTCGGGCCGATAAAGATGCCGTCCACGCCATCCACCGCGCAGATCTCGTCGGCCGCATCCACGCCCTTCTGGCTTTCGATCTGTACCAGTACGCAGATATTGTCGTTGATCTGGCTGAAGTACTCCGGCACCGTGCCATAGCGGTTGCTGCGCTGGACCGACGACACGCCGCGCACGCCTGCAGGCGGGTAGCGGGTGGCGCTGACCGCGCGCTCGGCCTGTTCGGCGCTTTCCACAAAGGGAATCAGGAAATTATAGAAGCCGATGTCCAGCAGGCGCTTCATCAGGACCGGATCGTTGGCGGGCGGGCGCACTACCGGCGCGCTCACGCTGCCTTGCAGGGCCATCAGTTGCGGGATGAAGGTGAGCACGTCGTTGGGCGAGTGCTCGCCGTCGAGCAGCAGCCAGTCGAAGCCGGCCAGGCCCAGGATCTCGGTGGTGGTGGCGTTGCCCAGCGAGCACCAGCAGCCGATCACGCGCTTGTGAGCCAGCACGTCGGCACGGAAGCGGTTAGGCAGGGGCGAGGGCAGGTTCGAGTACGGGAGGGTGGACATTGCGTTGGTATTCCTGTTTTCAGTGTCGAAGGCGAATGCGTCAGCCTGTGATGCCGATCTGCCAAGGCGCGAACTCCTGGGCGCCCAGGCCCAGCAACTCACTCTTGGTGCGCTGGCCGGAGGCCGCGGCAAGGATCTGCAAGAAGATGCGTTCGCCCATGCTTTGTATGGTGGCGGTACCGTCGAGGATCTCGCCGCAGCTGATGTCATCCAGCCTCGGGGAGGCTTCGGGGCCATCGTTGCTGCTTGTCTGCCTGTCTGCTGGCTTGCCCGGTGCTTCAGTGCGAGCCGCTGACGATCTGCTTGGTGAAGCTGGCGCGTTCCATCTCGACCACTTCCACGCTGACCTGCACGCTGTCTTCCGCGTTGGCAGGGCGCACGGCGTCGGCGATGACCTCGCAGATCGCTCTGCTCAGCGCCTGGCGCACGTCCAGCTCGCGGCCGTCCAGGATGTGCAGGCGCGCATGGACGAAGGCGCGTTCGCGCGCTTCGGTGCCCTGGCGGTAGGAGGTCAGCGTGATGCAGCGCGACTTGATGTCCGGCTCGCCGAACTGGCCGGAAGCCAGCAGCGCAGCATTGGCTTCGTCCAGCAACTCTTCCTGCGAGCAGGTGAGGCGGGTGTTTTCGGTAATTTCAATGATTAGGTGCGGCATGATGGCTAGGCCTGAAAGGTTCGGTGGGTCGCCGGGGCGGGTGGATCAGTCCACCGCCAGCCGGGACAGCGGGCCGGGCGATTTGCCGCGTGCTGCCTGCACGCGCGCCGCGGCGTCGTCGAGCTGGGCCAGCGTGCCGCTGTCCACCGGCATGAACTCGGCGCGGGCGCAGCGCCATGCGCGCTCGGGCTCGCCGGGCAGCAGGATGGCGTCGGTGCCGGGCTGCAGGTGCGATGAGCGCAGCCAGTCGACGAAGGCCTGCACTTCATGGCCGAAGGTGGTGCTGCTGCCCAGGCGCTCGGGATCGAACACGATGGCCAGCATATTGTTCCAGACCGCGTGCTCGTGGGTCAGGGTCTGCGGGCGGATGGTGTGGCCGCCCGTGACGGCCGCGCCTAGTAACTCGCACATTACCGCCAGCACATAGCCCTTGTGCTCGCCGAAGGGGCGCAGCGCGCCTTGCGCCTCGCCGGCGGGCGGGAACATCACGGCGGGGTCGTCGGTGGGATGGCCTTCTGTGTCGAGCAGGCAGCCCGGGGGCACTGGCACGCCCTTGTTGTTGGCCACGCGCACCTTGCCCAGTGCGATCGCGCTGGTGGCGAAATCCATCACCAGCGGCTCGCCGCCGGCCACCGGCACGCCGATGGTGAACGGGTTGGTGCCATAGCGTGCCTCGTAGCCGCCATGCGGGGCCACGATCGGCTTGGATAGCACATTGACGAAGTGGATAGAGATCATGCCGGCAGCGGTCGCCTGCTCGGCCCAGTGGCCGACCCGGCCAAGATGGTGCGCACTGCGCAGGCCCAGCACGCACACGCCGTGCTCGCGCGCGCGCTCGATGGCCAGGCGCATGGCTTCCTCGGTCACCGCCTGGCCCATGCCGCGATTGCCGTCCAGGCTCAGGATGCCGCCGGCCTCGTGCACTACGCTCACGCGCTGGTTCAGCTGAAGCTGCTCGCCCAGCCAGGACATCACGTACTTCGGGATCATGCCGACCCCGTGCGAGTCGTGGCCGGACAGGTTGGCGCCGACCAGGTGGTCGGCGGTCAGGCGGGCCTCGCGAGCATCGGAGCCGGCGGCGAGCCAGAGATCGACCACCCATTGATGGAGGGCGGGAGTCGGGATGCGGTGTTCACTCATGGGCTTGCGGTTCGAAAGAAGAAGGAGGGATGGGCGGGACAAGGCGGCCCCCATGATAAGCCGCCGGGCCCGGCTTGGGTACCCGGCAAGCCATGCGAGCCATGCGCTGGCGTCATTCCGGCCGGATGTTGGCGCTCTTGATCAGTTGCGCCCACTTGGCCACTTCGCTCTTCTGGAACGCGCCCAGTTCGGCCGGGCCGGCGCCGGACGGCTCGATGCCGAGCGAGGCAAGGCGTGCGCGCATGTCGGGTTCCTGGATGATCTTGCCGATGTCCGCGGCAAGGCGGTTGACGATGGGCGCGGGCGTGCCGGCGGGGGCGAACACGGCTTGCCAGGAAACGATCTCGTAGCCTCGCAGTTTCGGGCCGCCGGCCTCTGCCACGGTCGGCACATCCGGGAGCTCGCGGGCGCGCTTGGCGGCGGTGGTGGCCAGCGCGCGGAACTTGCCGGACTGGATCATCGGCATGGCGGCCACGCTGTTCTCGAACAAGACATCGACCTGGTTGCCCAGCAAGGCCTGCACGGCCGGGCTGCTGCCCTTGAACGGCACGTGGAGCAGCTTGACGCCCGCCATGCTGGAGAACAGCTCGCCGGCCAGGTGCTGCGAGGTGCCGTTGCCGGCCGAGCCGAAGGAGATCGCATCGGGCTTGGCCTTGGCAGCGGCGATTACGTCCTGCACGCTCTTCCACGGGCTGTTGGCGTTGACCACCAGCAGGTTGGGCAGCGTGCCGATCAGGGCCACGGGCTGGAAGTTCTTGATCGGGTCGTATGGCATCTTCGGGTACAGGCTCACATTGATCGAGTGCGAGCTGATGGTGCCGCCGACCAGGGTGTAGCCGTCCGGCGCGGCCTTGGCCACGTAGTCGGAGCCGATGTTGCCGCCCGCGCCGGCGCGGTTCTCCACCACCACCGGCTGCCCGATCATCTGCGACAGGCGCTGGCCGATCAGGCGGCCCAGCACGTCGGTGGTACCGCCCGCGGCAAAGGGAACCACATAGTTGACCGGCTTGGTCGGCCAGGCGTCCTGCGCGTGGGCCGGCAGCGCGCCAACGGCGGCCAGGGCGCTGGCGAGCAGGCCGAAGGCGAGGCGATAACGGAAAACCGGATGGGACTGATGGGCTGGCTGGCTGGCCCGGAAGGGCCGCAGGTGCAGAAGCATGTCTTGGTCTCCGTTGTATTTTTGTCTTGGCCATCGTCCTTTGCGCTGCGTGACGCGGCCGCTATGCTCTTGCAAGCGGCGCATGTGGCAGGGTGGGATCGCCTGGCAACAATCTACACGCGTGCCGCGGCAGTAGCCTTGCGTTTTACGCATAACAGAAATGCGCCTTAAGCCAAGCGCCCAAGGCGTCTGCGACATAACAATCGCTACGTTCCCGGTCCTTTCCGGTTCCGTCCCATTCCGGCCTCGGCCTGATCGCACTGCACCATTTCTTCTCTGCCATGACCAGCCCATCCGTTGCAGCTACCACGCCTTCCTCTTCATCTTCCACCAAGCCGGCGGCGCGCTCAGGCGGCCGGGTCCTGGTGGACGCGCTGCGCATCCACGGCGCCGAGCGCATCTTCTGCGTGCCGGGGGAGAGTTTCCTGGATGTCCTTGATGCGCTGCACGACCAGCCGGCCATCGACCTGATCGTCTGCAAGCACGAAGGCGCGGCGGCCAATATGGCCGAGGCCGACGGCAAGCTCACGGGCCGGCCGGGCATCTGCTTTGTCACGCGCGGCCCGGGCGCCACCCACGCCAGCATCGGCGTGCATATCGCAGCGCAGGATTCCACGCCCATGCTGCTCTTCGTTGGCCAGATCGCCCGCGGCCACAAGGGCCGTGAAGCCTTCCAGGAAGTCGACTACGGCGCCATGTTCGGCTCCATCGCCAAGTGGGTGGTGGAGATCGAGGATCCGGCGCGCATCCCGGAACTGGTGGCCCGGGCGTTCCAGTGCGCCACCTCGGGCCGGCCCGGCCCGGTGGTGATCTCGCTGCCCGAGGACGTGCTGGACGGCCTGTGCGAAGTGGCCGATACCGGGCGCTATCGCCCGGTGGCGGCAGCACCGCGCGCGGCCGATGCCGATGCGCTGGCCGCCGCGCTGGCCGGTGCCAAGCGCCCGCTGGTGATTGCCGGCGGGGCTAACTGGAGCGCGCGGGCGGCTGCCGATTTCGGGGCCTTCGTGCAGCGCTGGAACCTGCCGGTAGCCTGCGTCTTCCGCCGCCAGGATGTGTTCGACAACCGCGATCCGCACTATGTCGGCCACCTCAGCCTGGGGGTCAACCCCGCGCTGGCCCAGCGCGTGCGCAATGCCGACGTGATCCTGGCCTTCGGCACGCGGCTGGGCGATATCGCCACCGACGGCTACACCTTGCTGGAAGCGCCGCAACCGCGCCAGCGCCTGATCCACCTGCATGCCGACAGCGCCGAGCTGGGCCGCGTGTACCAGCCAGAGCTGGCCATCCACGCCGGCATCGAGCCCGGCGCGGCCATGCTGGCCGCGCTTACGCCGCCGGCTGCCGTGCGCTGGGGCGAATGGACCAGCGCCGCGCGCGACGCGCATTGCGCATTCGCGGCTTCGGCCAAGCCGCATCCGCAGCTCACCGGCGTGGATATGGGCGCGGTGATCGCGCACCTGGACCGGGTCTTGCCCGATGACGCCGTGCTGACCAACGGCGCCGGCAACTACACGGTCTGGCTGCATCGCTACTATGCCTATCGCCAGCCGCGCACCGAGCTGGCCCCAACCTGCGGCGCCATGGGCTACGGCCTGCCCGCGGCGGTCGCGGCCAAGCTGCGCGACCCGCAGCGCACGGTGGTGTGCTTTGCCGGCGACGGCTGCTTCCTGATGTACCCGCAGGAGGTGGCCACGGCCGCGCAGTACGGCGCCAACCTGATCGTGGTGGTGGTCAACAACGGCATGTACGGCACCATCCGCATGCACCAGGAGAAGCGCTATCCAGGGCGCGTCAGCGGCACGGATATCCCGAGCCCGGATTTCGTGGCGATGGCGCAGTCGTGCGGGGCCTGGGCAGAGCGCGTGACGCGTACGGAGGACTTTGCCGCGGCCTTTGCCCGGGCCCAGGCAGCGGGCAAGCCCGCGGTGCTGGAACTGGTCACGGACCCGCGCCAGATCACCCCGACGATGCGGATCGCGGACTAAAAAACAAAAAAGCAAAATACAAGACAGGAGACACCCCATGACCGATGCCACGCTGGCCGACTTGCGCAGCCGGTTTGCCGGCCGCTTGCTGAGCGCACCTGAAGACACCGCGCCGTTTCTCACCGACTGGCGCCGCAGCTGGACCGGCCGCGCGCTGGCGGTGGCCCAGCCCGATACCACGGCCGACGTGGCGGCCGTGGTGCGCTGGTGCGCGGCGCGCCAGGTGCCGCTGGTGCCGCAGGGCGGCAATACCGGCATGGTGGGCGGCGCCATCCCCGACGACGGCGGCCGCGCGCTGGTGCTGTCCACGGCGCGGCTGAACCGTATCCGCGAGATCGATCCGATCAACAACACGCTCACCGCCGAGGCGGGCTGCATCCTGGCCGCCGTCCAGCAGGCGGCGCAGGAAGCGGGCCGCTTGTACCCGCTGTCGCTCGGCGCGGAGGGCAGTTGCACCATCGGCGGCAATCTCGCCAGCAATGCGGGCGGGGTGCAGGTGCTGCGCTACGGCAATACGCGCGAGCTGTGCCTGGGGCTGGAAGTGGTGACGCCGGATGGCGAGATCTGGGACGGCCTGCGCGGCCTGCGCAAGGACAACACCGGCTACGACCTCAAACAGCTCTTTATCGGCGCGGAGGGCACGCTGGGCGTGATCACCGCCGCCACCCTCAAGCTGT
This sequence comes from Cupriavidus sp. CuC1, assembly GCF_044627735.1. NCBI lineage: Bacteria > Pseudomonadati > Pseudomonadota > Betaproteobacteria > Burkholderiales > Burkholderiaceae > Cupriavidus > Cupriavidus sp. CuC1. The sequence goes on from NZ_JBIUHC010000084.1 coordinate 33,507, forward strand.
TTCCGCGCCCGGCCGCGCGCATGACCGCGCTGGCGGCGGTGAGCGATCCGCACGCGGCACTGCGCCTGCTGGAACTGGCCCAGCGCCGGCTGGCCGCCACGCTGACGGCGTTCGAGCTGATGAGCGGCGTGTGCGTGGCCCTGGTGGCGCGACATTTCCCGGACTGCCGCGCGCCCTTCGAACAAGCGCATCCCTGGTATGTCCTGCTGGAAAGCAGCGACCCGCACAGCGAGGCGCGCGCCACGCAGGCTTTCAGCGAACTGATGGAAGAGGCTTTCGAGGCGGGCATCGTGGCGGACGCCGCCATTGCCGCCTCGCACGCGCAGTCTGATGGCCTGTGGCGGATCCGCCATCACCTGCCCGAAGCCCAGTCGCTGGAGGGCGACAACCTCAAGCACGATATCTCGGTGCCGATCTCTGCGATTGGCGAGTTCATTGCGCACACCAGCGCCGCCATCGTGGCCGCCAACCCCGGCGCACGCGTGCTGGCCTTTGGCCATCTGGGCGACGGCAACCTGCACTACAACGTCAGCGCGCCGTACGGCGTGCCGCAGCCGGCGTTCGTGCGGGCCAACGGCGCGGCCATCAGCGCGCTGGTGTACGAGGCCGTGCACCGCGTGCGCGGCTCGATCTCGGCCGAGCATGGCATCGGCCAGTTGAAGGTCGACAAGAACGCGCACTACAAATCCGGCGTGGAATTGGCGCTGATGCAAAAGATCAAGCAGGCGCTGGACCCGCACGGCCTGATGAACCCGGGCCGGCTGCTGCCGGGTGCATCGCACTGAGCGCACCGGGTACCGTGCACCACGCACCACGCACCACAACAAGAACCACAAAGGAGACACCCATGCATCAAAGCTACAAGCCGTCGCGCCGCGCGCTGCTGGCCGTCCTGGCCGCCACCGCCGCGTGCGTGGCGTTGCCCGTGCAGGCGGACACCTATCCGTCCAAGCCGATCCGCGTGGTGGTACCGTTTGCCGCCGGCGGCAATACGGATATCGTGGCGCGGCTGATCGGGCGCGACCTGCAGAAGGCGCTGGGCCAGCCGGTGGTGGTGGAAAACCGCCCGGGGGCCTCGGGCAATATCGGCGCGGACATCGTCGCCAAGTCGGCGCCGGACGGCTACACCTTCCTGATGGGCACGGTTGGCACCAATGCGATCAACGCCAGCTTCTATCGCAAGATGCCCTACGATACGACCAAGGATTTCACCGCCGTAGCGATGGTCGCCTCGGTGCCGAATATCCTGGTGGTCAATCCCGCCGTGCCGGCGAAGAACGTCAAGGAGCTCACGCAGTTCGTGAAGAGCGAAAACGGCAAGGCCACCTTTGCCTCGTCGGGCGCGGGCAGCTCGATTCACCTGTCGGGCGAGTTATACAAGGTCATGACCGGAACCCAGATGGTGCACGTGCCGTACAAGGGCAGCGCGCTGGCGGTGACGGACCTGATGGGCGGGCAGGTGCAGATCATGTTCGATAACGCGCCGACCTCGCTGCCCTTCGTCAAGTCCGGCAAGCTCAAGGCGCTCGCCGTGACCGGCACCCAGCGCATGAGCGCGCTGCCCAATGTGCCGACGATGGAAGAGGCCGGCCTGCCGGGCTTTGTGACCGGCTCGTGGTTCGGGCTGTTTGCCCCCGCCGGCACGCCGCGCGAGATCGTGTCCAAGGTGAGCGATGCGGTGATGGCAGCCATGCGCAGGCCCGAGTTCCGCGAGCAGCTGGTCAATGCCGGCGCCGAGCCGGACCCGAAGCCCGCCGCTGAATTCCAGACCTTCGCGCTGGCCGAGAAGGCGCGCTGGGAAAAGGTCGTCAAGGCGGCCGGCGTATCGGTCAACGAGTAAAACCCTGGGCGCGCCGGTCGCGCCCGATCTGACGGAGCCCCTATGCAAAGCCAACCCCCAGTCATCGTGCGCCATGACGCCGCCGCGCTGCGCACCATGGCACAGGCCATGTTCGAGCGCGCGGGCATGCCCGCCGACCGGGCCGCCGACGTGGCGGACATCCTGGTCGAAGGCGACCTGATGGGCCACGACACGCACGGCCTGCAATTGCTGCCCACCTACCTGGCAGAGATCGAAAGCGGCAGCATGGCGGTCAAGGAGGACTACGACGTGCTGGCCAACCGCGCCGCCGTGGCCACCTGGGACGGCAAGCGCCTGCCGGGGCCGTGGCTGACGCTGCGCGCCATGGAAAGCGCGATGGCGCGGGCGCGCGACTACGGCACCGGTACCGTCACCATCCGCCGCGCACACCATATTGCGTGCCTGGCGGCGTACCTGGAGCGCGCCACGCGGGCGGGCTTTGTCATGCTGCTGTACTCGTCGGCGCCTGCCGCCATGACCGTGGCGCCATTCGGCGGCACCCGCCCGGTGTTCTCGCCCAGCCCGGTGGCGGCGGGTTTCCCCACGCCCGACGGCCCGGTGCTGATCGATGTTTCCACCTCGATCACCACGGTTGGCTTGACCACGCGGCTCTACAAGGAAGGCAAGCGCCTGCCGCATCAGTGGCTGATCGATGAGAACGGCAACGCCAGCGACGACCCTGCCGTCATGTTCCCGCCGCACGCGGGATCGATCCTGCCGCTGGGCGGGCTGGACGCCGGCCACAAGGGTTATGCGCTGTCGCTGATGGTGGAAGCGCTGACCGCCGGCCTGTCCGGCCATGGCCGCGACGATCCGGGCAAGCGCTGGGGCAATACCGTGTTCCTGCAGATACTGGACCCATCTGCCTTTGCCGGCGAAGACGCCTTTGCGGAACAAATGGGCTGGATTGCGCGAGCCTGCACGGACAATCCGCCGCGCCCGGGCGTGGATCGCGTGCGCCTGCCGGGACAGGGCGCGCTCGAACGCAAGGCGCGCCAGCTGCGCGATGGGGTGGCGCTGAACCCTGCCATCCTGCCGCAGCTCAAGCCCTGGCTGGAGAAGTTCGGCATGTCGGCGCCGGCGCCGCTGGCTTGATGCAAGCGCTAGGCTGGGCCTGGGCGAGGCGAGTTCAGCCCTGCCAGAAGCCCGCGTGCGCCCGCGCCGCTTCGTCCTCCAGCGCGGGGCCCAGCACGACAACGCTGTGCTGCCCGCGCGCGAAGACCTCGCGGCAGGGCAGGGAGAAGGTGGGGTTCTCGGGGTGCGCGCCGGTCAGCGTCAGCAGCCGGTGCTCGGATAGCGCGTACACCACCCGGCCGATGTTGCACCAGTAGATGGCGCCGGCGCACATGCAGCAGGGCTCCGCGCTGGTGTAGAGCGTAGCGCTGGCGAGCGCCTGCGCGGACAGCTTGCGGGCGGCTTCGGCCGCGGCGGCCAGTTCGGCATGCTGGGTAGGGTCGCCCTCAGGCGGCATTGAGTTGTTGCCGGCGCTGGCGATGATATTGCCGTCGGCGTCCGGCACCAGCGCGGCAAAGGGATGCCGCCCGCGCGCGCGGGACGCCTCCGACAGGCGGATGGCCTCGCGCAGCAGGCGCAGGTCCTGCTCGCTCAGTGCGGTGGTGGCTGCGGCGTTCGCGTCGGCGGCAATCAGTGTGGCCATGGTCGGGTTCCGGTTGGTTGGTAAATTGCGTGGATGGCGTGGGGCTGTGCGTCTCGACAATGGTACCGGGAGCCAGAAAGGTGACCCGCCGCCCGGCGCGGATGGCCGCTGAGGCGTCGGCGCCTAGCGCTCCTGCGCGCGCAGCGCGGCTTCGATGCCGCGAATGCTCTCGACCAGGCGCGGACGCACCGTCTCAAGCAAGAGCCCGGCCGGCACGATGGCACTCGGGCCGCTGCATGACAGCGTCATCGGCGGCAGCGCCGGGCCGGGCCGGAACGCGGCGGCGATCGAGTTGATGTCCGGCAGCCATTCGCCAAACGACGTGGTGCAGCCCTGGCCTTCCACCTCCGCGCGGCTGCGCGCCACAATGGCTTGCGCGCTGGCGGCATCGATCCCGTCGTGTTGCCGGAAGGCAGCCAGCGCTTGCCGTTGCTCCAGGGCGGGCAACGCTTCCAGGTAGGCACGCCCGGCGGCCGAGGTCAGCCCGGAAATGCGCGTGCCGACCGCCACCCGCAACGTCAGGTACGACTCCGACTGGCAGTTCTCAAAGATCAGCATCTGCGCCCGATCGCGCACGATCAGCGACGTCACGCCCTGGGACAGGTCGGCCAGCTCCTGCATGAACGGCCGCACCACGGCCAGCATATCCACGCCATGCTGCGCCGCGGGCGCCAGGGCCAGCGCCGAACTGCCGAGCTGGTACTTGGCCTGCTGCGGGTCCAGCCGCAGGTAGCCCAGCTCGGTCAGCGTATGCGTGAGGCGCGACACGGTCGATTTCGGCAAGCCGCAGCGCTGCGCCAGCTCGGCGTTGCCCAGCCGCGTCTCGAAGCTGCGGAAACTCGCCAGCACGTCGAGGCCCCGCGCCAGCGCGGTCACGAAATGCCGGTCTTCCTTGTGCTGCGGTATGGCTTCGGTCTGCGGGTCGGACATGGGTGGCCTCGGCTGGCTTGGGGTTGCTGGCTTTCCGTCTCAGCCTGCGCTGGCCAGCAACTCGCGCAGCTTGGCCTTGAGGATCTTGCCGGACGGCGCGGCCGGCAGGTGGGCCACGATCCTGACTTCGGCCGGGATCTTGTAGGGCGACAGCTGCTCACGCAGGAACGCGCGCAGCGCGGCCTGGTCCAGCATCATGCCCTCGCGCACTTCCACGAAGGCGATGACTTCCTCGTTGCCTTCCACCGCGCGTCCCACCACCGCCGACTGCAGCACGGCCGGGTAGGCGTTGATCGATTGCTCGACTTCCTCCGGGTACACGTTGAAGCCGGAGTGGATGATGATTTCCTTGGAGCGCCCCACGATGGAGACGGCGCCGTCGGCGTCGATGCGGGCCAGGTCGCCGGTGTGCAGCCAGCCGTCGGCGTCGATCACCTGCGCGGTCAGGTCGGGGCGGCGGTAGTAGCCCTTCATCACGTTGGGGCCGCGCACCAGCAGCTCGCCACTGCCATCGGGCAGGGGCTCGCCCAGGCGGATCTCCACATCCGGTACCACCAGGCCCACCGAGCAATCCGTGCGCGGCGACTCCACCCGGGTCTGGCAGACCGTGGGCGAGGTCTCGGTCATGCCATAGCCGTTGTGCAGGATGATGCCGAAGCTGGCTTCAACCGCCGCCTTGAGCGTGGCGGTGAGCGGTGCGCCGCCCGATTGCGCCATGCGCAGCGCGGGCGCTTGCAGCGGGGTTGCCTGGGCGCGGCTCCATTCGATCAGCTTGGCGTACATGGCGGGCACGCCATGCAGCACGGTGAGCTGCTCCGCGACCAGCGCGTGCGCCAGCTTCTCGGGGCGGAAACGCGGTTCGTAGAACACCGTGGCGCCGTTGGAGAGCGGGCCCACCAGCAGCACGGAGAGGCCGTAGACGTGCGAGATCGGCAGCACGCCGTAGACCCGGTCTCCCGGCTGCACGCGCGCCTGCAGGCGGTTGGAGCGGCCGATGAACATCAGGTTGGCGTGCGTCAGCATCACGGCCTTGGCGGCGCCGGTGGTGCCGGTGGTGTAGATCAGCGCGGCAACCTGGTCGCGCGCCGCTGCGTCCACCGGCTCGGCCACGGCGGCTGCATTGAGCACGCCGAGCAGCAGCTTGCCCGCATGCGGCCATGTGGCCGGCTGCGCGCCGCGCGCGAGACCGTGCTCGCGCGCGTCAGGATGGGCGTTGTCAAGGTAGAGGGCGACGCGCGCGCCCGAGTGCTCGATGATGTTGTCGATCTCGCGGGCGGACAGGCGGGCATTGACCGGCACGGCCCACGCGTCCAGCGCGCTAAGCGCCAGGATCAGCACCGCGCAGCCCACGCTGTTCTCGGTCACCAGCACCACGCGATCGCCGCCGCGCACGCCGACGTCAGCCAGTGCGCGGGCGGTTTCGGCAATGGCGCCGTCCAGCTCGCCGTAGCGCAGGGACCGCTCGGTGTCCATCAGGGCCACGCGCTCGGGATGGCTCTGGACCCAGGGGCCGATGGTCTGGTGCAAGCGAGAGAATGAAGTGGAAGGCGAGGTGGAGGGGGCGGCAGCCGGCGCGTGCGCGGCGGGCGTGGGGGTGCTACTCATCACGGTCTCCAGATAAGGCGTCCGGCGTGGGCCGCCGGATTTTTCGATGGCGGAATGGTCCCACCGATCGCCTCATGCGTCAACTGCACCGTGGAATCAGTGTTCTGCATTGCAGAACACTGATTGTCCAGCCTCAGAACCGAAAGCGCGCGACCCCAGCTGACAGGCCTGCCGCTTGCTCATCCAGGCTGGCCGCCTGCACGGTGACGGCTTCGACCAGTTCGGCGTTCTGCCGGCTGGTCTGGTCGAGCTGGGCCACCGCCTCGCCAACCGAGCGGATGCCGCGCGCCTGCTCGTCAGCCACCCCGCACAGCCGCTCGGCCAACCGGTGGCTTTGGCCTACCGCCTGCTCGATGCCGCTCATGGCGCTGACCACTTGCCCGCTAAGGCGTGCCCCACGGGCGATCTCCGAGCTGGCTTGGCCAATGGTGGTACGAATCTCGCGGGCGGAGTTGGCGCTGCGCTGCGCCAGCCCGCGCACCTCCTGCGCAACCACGGCGAAGCCGCGCCCGGCCTCGCCCGCGCGGGCCGCTTCCACGGCGGCGTTGAGCGCCAGGATGTTGGTCTGGAAGGCAATGCTCTCGATCACCTCGACCATTTCCGCGATATTGCGCGAGTGCTGGTTCACCGTATCCATGGCACCGCTCATCTCGCTCACCACGGCCATGCCGGCGTCGGTGGCTTCGCGTGCCTGGCGTGCCATGGCGCTGGATTCGGTGGCCTGGGCGTGGGCTTGCCCTACCAGCGTGGTGAGGCCGGCGACGCTGTCGGCGGCGGCGGCCAGGGCGGCCGCCTGCAGTGCGGTCCGGCGCGACAAATCGTGGTTGCCGCTGGCAATGCCTTCGCTGGCCGCGGTGATCTCGGCGGCGGAGAGCTGGATCCCTTCCAGCACGCCGGCGAGCTGGTCGCGCATGCGCGCCAGCAGGCTCATCAGGCTGTGGTCGTCGCCGGGGCGCACGCGCACGGCTTGCTGCAGGTCTCCCGAGGCGATGCGGCTGGCGACCTTGGCCGCGTCCGCCGGCTCGCCGCCCAATTCCGAAAGCAGCAGGCGCGAGGCAAACCAGGCCAGCGCCGCCGCCGCGGCAAGGCTCGCCACCAGCATGCCAACCATCATGGCCTGGGCGCGTAACTGGCTGGCAGTCACCGTGGCTACCGTATCGGCGGCCTGCTGCTCCTGCTGCTTGCGCGTGACCTCGACCAGATCGGCCAGCTTCTGCAATTGCTCGCCAAGAAAATGGCCGTCGACCGAGACCGCGCTGTCGAACTGCAGGGCGTCGAGCGGCTGCTTGCGCAGCAGCGTGACATAGTCGCGCAGCATCGCCGCGGCGCTGTCGCGTTCGGCTTGCAGCGCCTTTGCCTGCGCGGGCGCGGCCGTGCGGACCGTGGCAAGGGCCTGGTCGAGGCGGGCGAGGGCGCTATCGATGTCGGCCGCTGCGCCATCGCGCTCGGTGCCGCTGGTGGCCATGGTCAGCGCAAGCTGGGCGCGGCCCAGGCGGGCAAGCGCCGATTGCGCGCGTTCCGCGGCGATGGCGCCCTGCATATCGCGTTGATAGAGCGTATCGGTCATCTGCTTGACCGAGACCAGGCTGAAGATGCCCGTGAGCCCCACCACGGCGCCGAACACATAGACCAGTGCAAACGCCGCGCACATGCGCGCGCTGAGCGGAAGCCGGCCCAGCCAGGCGGGCATGCGCCGGCCGGCGCGGCGTGGAAGGCGAAGGTTGATGGCTTGCAACACGGTTGAGACTCCGATGGACCACGCGGCCCATATGCTGACCCTGGGGTGCCGCCATCTCGCGCGCCAGCTTGTAGCGCCGGCTTGCCGCGGGCGACGGCATGACTTTGTTATGGCTTGCATGCTCGCTGCAACCTGTGACGCATGGATGACATCCCGGCATTGCGCAGGGGTAATCGGCTTTGTCATCCGCGTGACACATCCTTGACATGAAATAGAGGGCGAGTCACATCGACTCACCAGCTTCTTGCGCCTGGCGCCGCGCCTCCCCACGTCACGTTCACTCCGTCCATGCAGATTGCCTCCCCCTTGGCTGGCGCGCCCGTGCCGCGGCTACGCTTGCCGCCGCTCCACGCCGTCTTCCAGCCGATAGTGCTGCTCGGCACCGGCCAGGTGCTGGGCTACGAGGCGCTGGTCCGGGGGCCTGCCGATTCGCCTCTGGCCATGCCGGATGCCTTGTTCCGCCTGGCTCGCGACGAGGCCGAGACCATCGAACTGGAGTTGCAGGCGGCGCGCACGGGGCTGTCCACTTGCCTTGCGAATGGCTTGCACGGCAAGCTGTTCCTCAACTTCAGCGCCATGGCGCTGCGCTACCTGCTGGCCGACGGCGGGAGTGCCATGCGGGCACTGGTGGCGAACAGCATCGCACCGGATCGGGTAGTGATCGAGGTCACGGAGCAAACGCCCATCGAGGACGCGGAGCGCTTCGGGCAGGCCATGGCCGTGCTCTGCGAACTGGGCATGCAGTATGCGCTGGACGATTTCGGTACCGGCCATGCCAATCTTGACCGGCTGGTCCACCTCGCGCCGCATTACACCAAGCTCGACAAATCGCTGGTGCGGGGCATCGGCACTTGCCCGCGCCGGCTTGAGGTAGTGCGCACGGTGCTGGCCCTGGTCAATGCGTTGGGCGGCGCGGTGATCGCCGAAGGCATCGAGGACGCCGATGAGCTCGCGGTGCTGCGCGATCTCGGCGTGCCCTTTGGGCAGGGCTACTACCTCGGCCGGCCGGCGCCGCGCCCAGCGCTCGGCGGGCCAGGCCACGACGTCCGCGCGCCGGCCTCATCCAGGCGATAGCCCTGGCCATACACCACCGTGATCACCAGGCCATTGCGCGGATGCAGCTCCAGCGCCCTGCGCAGGCGCGATACCAGGCTCGCCGGCGCGCGGGATAACGGCGGCAGCGAATAGCCCCAGATCGCGCGTTCGATATGGGCGTGGGACAAGACACGGCCGACGTTGGCAAACAGCAACATGGCCAGGTCGAACTCCTTCGGGGTCAGCGAGAGCCGGCGCCCCTGGAACACGGCCTCGTGCGCCAGGCAATCCAGTGAATAGAGCCCGACTGTCATGTCCGGGTTCGGCGCTTGCCGGCGCGAGGCGGTGCGGCGCTGCAGCGCCTGCAGCCGGGCTACCAGCTCGCGCGCGCGCAGCGGGCGGATCATGTAGTCGTCGGCGCCCGCCTGCAGGGTACTGACGACCGAGTCTTCGTCGCGCCGGTTGGAAACCACCATGACCGCCACCTCGTTGCGCCAGGCGCCGCGCACCGCGCGCACGGCTTCCAGGGCAGGCATGTCGGCGAGCTCGTGGTCGATCAGCAGGACGTCGTAGCCGGACTGGTCGATGCCACGGAAGAGTTCCCGGCTTGCGTGATAGGTGTGGCAATACACGCCGGCGCGAGAGAGGGCGTCTGCGATGGCCTTGGCCTGAAGCGACAGATCCGCTAGCAGTGCAATCTTCATCAGTTCGCGCGGGAAACATCGGCCTTCAGGCCGGTGAGGGATAGCGCGCGACGCGAAGCGTCGCCCCTGTGC
>NZ_JBIUHC010000085.1:0-42619 GCF_044627735.1 Cupriavidus sp. CuC1
TTGAACGCCTGCCAGACGGCCTGTGCGCGATGTGTGTTCAGGTTGTCCCAGACGACGTGCACCTGTTTGCCCGGGTAGGCGGTTGCCACGCGCTCCATGAAGGCCACCAGATCGTCCTGGGTGCGTCGCTCACGGCAGTCTGCCAGCACCTGTCCGGAATGCACATCCAGCGCGGCAATCAAAGCCTGGGTGCCGTGGCGAACATATTCAAACTCACGCCGACGCAGCCGCCCCGGCACGGGTGCACGTCCCGGGTGCTTACGCTCGATGGCCTGAATGCCGGTCTTCTCGTCAATACTGAGCACCACCGCGTTTCGAGGCGCCTTGCGGTACAGTTTGCAAATCCCCGTGACCTTCTCGCGAAAGGCCGGGTCTGGGCTGTGTAGCCATTGTTGGACCCGGTGCGGACGCACGTCGCCGGCCTGCAGAATGCGCTGCACCTGGCTGCGGCTGATCTGCCCGACGACGCCGCGCTCCACGGCGCGCGCCACAATCTCGTCGAGCGTGGGCGTGACCCGTCCCTCAGGTTCCTGCGTTTCACACGCCAGCGCGATCAACTGCAGTCGCGCTTCCTGCGTGATGCGTGGCGGACGGCCACTGCGCTCCCCCTCGCGAATGCCTTTGGCACCTTGCTGGGCAATGCGCTTGCGCCACAGGCAGACCGTTTGCACCGATACGCCCAGTTCCTGCGCAATGACCGTATTGGAGTGGCCCTCGTGGGCCCACAACGCGATTCGCGCGCGCATCACATCCCGCTGCGCAGCCGTCTTCCGCTCGACCAGCGATAGCAGTTCCTGTCTTTCTTTGTTCGCCAGCTTCACTGGCGTTGCATGGCGGCCTCGACTCATCCCGCCATGATATCCGAGCCAATTAATTATTCAACCTATTTGCGGGATGTTGTACTAGCCCGTCGTTGGGCGAGATCAGCTCACCGATTGTGGTCACACCCGCAGGCATGTGGCCGCCGCGGAGAAGCGGGCACAGCTGAAGGCCGAGCGTGACACGCTTTGCCGGCAGTGCGTGGCGGAGCAGGGCAGCCCGCGGGCCGAACTGGAGGCGGCGCTGCGGCGGGCCGAGCCGGAAACCACCGCGTCGCGCCGTCTGGGGCACCTTCTGTGCAATTTCTGGCGGATTGATCGGAAAAACCCGTATCAATCAACAATCTGCGGATTTTTCGATGGAGTGAAAATCGTGGAGCTGCAGAGCCTTGCTGCATGCGGCTCCGTGCGCGACTATCATCAGATTTGGCACGAAAGGTACGATTGCTCCTAGTTGCTCTGGGCGAAGTCCGTGTAGCCGTAGGCCGGCCGCGCTACCCTTGGCGCCTACCTCCGCTCCGCTTAACTACCTCCCGCCTGGCCCCAGGCGCCTTCTCCGCCGGCACCTCGATACTCTCGCGAAAACGCTGCGGAACAGCTGTCTCGGCCAGCGCGTGATACGCCAGGGAAATGCCGATCGACGCATCCGGCGGCAGGTCGGAGATCGGGCGGAATACCACGCGGCCCGATGAGTGGGACGCGTTGACCGATGGCACCAGCGCGACCCCCAGCCCGCTATCCACGAGCCCCACCACGGTCTGCACCTGTACGGCTTCCTGCGCGATGTAGGGGCTGATGCCGGCGCGCGCGAACAGGTGCGACACCGCGGCTTGCAGGCCGCCCACGCGTGAGGGTGTGTAGCCGATCAGGGGGCAGTCGGCGAGGTCGTGCAAGGTGATCTGCTTCTGCTTGGCCAGGGCGTGGCCGCGCGGGAGCGCGGCACAAAATACGTCGGTCTGGATCAGCTGGAAGCGGACGTTCTGTGGGCGGGCGGTGGGCACGCGCACGAAGCCCACGTCGAGCTCGCCATTTTCCACCAGCGATAGCAGTTCCAGGTTGGTGCCTTCGCGCAATTCCAGCTTGACCTGTGGGTGGCCCTTGGTGAACGCCTGTATCAGCCGCGGCAGCAGGCCGAACGTGACCGAGCCGATAAAGCCGATGCGTAGCCGTCCGGCTTCGCCGCTGGCGGTCGCACGCGCGGCCGCGGTCACTTCTTCGGCGTTTTGCAGGCATTTCCTGGCGGCTTGCAGGGCGGCTTCGCCGGGGGCGGTCAGCCGTACCCCGCGGGCAGTGCGCTCGAACAAGGGCGTGCCGAGTTCTTCCTCCAGTTTGCGGATGGCGACGGAAAGCGGCGGCTGTGCCATGAATAGCCGCTCAGCTGCCCGGCTGAAGCTGCTGGTCTCGGCGACAGCCACGAATTGCTTGAGTTGACGCAGGTCCATCCATATACCTCGTGTATAGCTCGGTGCATGTAAAGTATTGGATTAAGTATATGGCATTACTTACGATTGTTTCTGAAACAGGCACAAAGAAGCCGAGGGCCCCGGACACACGTTCGGCCGCGCCTGACCTCAGACCGGAGACAATCGATGATCAGCACGAAACGCTGGCTTGCCGCTGCCGTTGCGGCCACTGCCGCGCTCACCTTGCCCGCGCTTACCCTGGCGCAGGCTTTTCCTGCCAAGCCCGTCAAGATCGTCGTGCCTTACCCGCCGGGCGGCACCAATGACATCGTGGTGCGCCTGCTGGCGCAGAAGCTGGGTGACAGCATGGGCCAGCCGTTCGTGGTCGAAAACAAGCCTGGCGCCTCCGGCAACCTGGGCGCGGAGCAGGTGGCCCGCGCGGCGCCCGATGGCTACATGCTGCTGCTGGTGACGACGGGGCATTCGATCCATCCTTCGCTCTACAAGAACCTGCGCTACAACATCAAGACCGATCTCACGCCGGTGAGCGAGCTCACGCGTGGCCCGATGCTGGTGATGGTGACGCCGTCGCTGCCTTACAAGACGGTGCAGGACGTGATTGCCGCGGCCAAGGCCAAGCCGGGCTCGATCAACTTCGGCTCGGCGGGCAACGGCTCGTCCACGCACCTGGCCACCGAGCTGCTGAGCTCGATGGCCGGCGTGAAGATGACCCACATCCCGTACAGCGGCAGCGCGCCTGCCATGGCGGACGTGATGGCGGGCAACGCCCAGCTGGTGATGGACCTGATGTTCTCGGCGCTGCCGCAGGTCAATGGCGGCAAGCTGCGTGCGATCGCCATCACCGGCGCCAAGCGCTCGCCACTGCTGCCTAGTGTGCCAACGGTGGCAGAGTCCGGCGTGCCAGGCTTCGAGACCCTGGCGTGGAACGGGCTGATGGCGCCGGCAAACACGCCCAAGCCGATCATTGACAAGCTCAACGCCGAGATCCACAAGGCGCTGGACGCGCCGGAGATGAAGGAGCGCCTGCGCGCGCAGGGCTTCGAGCCGTCGCCGGGCACGCCCGAGCAGTTCGGCGCGTTGATCCGCTCGGAGATTGACCGTTGGGCAAAGGTCGTAAAGACCTCCGGCGCCAAGGTCGAATAAGCCAGCTTTGCAAAGGTCGGGGCGGGTGCCCCCCGACCTGATCCCGACTCCGTTTTCCTCCGTTTTCTCGTTTTCTCTTGCAAGCGATCTCGCCATGCCAGACCGTAATCCCCTTGTCCGTCTCCTTCGCCCGCGTTCCGTCGCCGTCATCGGCGCGTCGGACGATCCGCTGCGCATCGGCGGCCGGCCTATCGACTACATGCGCAGCCAGGGGTACCAGGGCCGCCTGATGCCGGTCAATCCCAATCGCACCACCATCCAGGGCCTGGAAGCCTACGCCAGCGTGGCGGACCTCCCGGAAACCCCGGACGTGGCTATCGTGGCGGTGGCCGCCAAGCTGGCGAGCGCCGTGGTGGCGGAACTGGCGGCGCGCGGCACGGCGGCGGCCATCGTGTTCTCCGCAGGCTTCGCAGAGGCTGGCGAGGAGGGCGCAGAGATCCAGCAGCGCATGGTGGCTTCGGCGCGCGAATATGGCATGCGCCTGCTTGGCCCCAACTCGCTGGGCGTGGTCAATCCCGGCACCGGCTTCTACGGCAGCTTCACCTCGGTGGTGGAAATGGGCTTTCCGCTGGCGGGCAGGGTCGGCATTGCCAGCCAGTCCGGCGCGTACGGCAGCCACATCCTGGGCATTGCGCGCGATGCAGGCATCGGCGTGTCGGCCTGCGTGATGAGCGGCAACGAGAGCGATATCAGCCTGGGCGACATCGTCCACGCCATGGTGGACGACGACAACACCGACGTGATCGCGGTCTACTCCGAGGGTATCCGCGACGGCGAGCGCCTGTTGCGGGCGCTGGAGGCCGCGCGCAAGGCCAGGAAACCTGTCGTCATGATGAAGGTCGGCACCAGCGCGGTGGGCAGCGCGGCGGCGCAGTCGCACACCGCCTCGCTGGCCGGCAACGACGCCGTGACCGATGCCGTGCTGGCCGAGTTCGGCGTGGTGCGGGCGCGCTCCACCGAGCATATGCTCGACGTGGCGCGGCTGGCCACGCGCCGCATCTACCCCGCCAACAATTCCCTGGGCGTGATTACCGTCAGCGGCGGCGCCGGCGTCATCATTTCCGATGCGGCTGAAGTGGTCGGCTTGCCGATGCCGGAGATGCCACCCGCCACCCAGCAGCGCCTGAAAGCGCTGCTGCCCTTTGCCGCGCCGCGCAACCCCGTGGACTGCACGGCGCAGTTCCTGAACGACATGACCATCGCGGGCCGCTTCACGGAGGCGGTGGTGGCAGAGGGTGGCTACCAGTCAGTGCTGGGGTTCTTTACCTACACTGGCGGCGCCGACTCGATTGCACCGCGCCTGCGCGAGCAGCTCAAGGGCGTGCGCGACAAGCATCCGGACCGCCTGTATGTGCTGTCGGTGCTGGCTTCGCCCGAGCGCGTGCGCGAGTACGAAGCCGATGGCTTCTCCGTGTTCGAGGATCCTACGCGCGCGGTGGTTGCCATCGAGGCCATGGGCCGCTTTGGGCAGGCGTTTGAGCGCGCTCCCAGCCTGCCGCCGCCTTCGGTGCCCGCGGTGGAGCTGCCCGGCAGCACGCCTAGCGAGGCCGAGGCCAAGCGCGTGCTGGCGCAGGTCGGCATCGCCGTGGCGCCGGAGCGCGCTTGCGCCACGGCCAGCGAGGCAGCGGCGGCGGCCGAGGCATTGGGCTATCCGGTGGTGCTCAAGATCCTGTCGCCCGACATCCAGCACAAATCCGAGATCGGCGGCGTGCTGCTGAACGTCACCGATGCCGAGGGCGTGCGCGCTGGCTTTGACCTGCTGCTGGCCCGTGGCAAGGAAGCTGCGCCCGGCGCGCGCCTCGAGGGCGTGCTGGTAGCCAAACAGCTTAGCGGCGGCGTGGAGTGCATTCTTGGCGTCCAGCGCGATCCCGTGTTTGGCCCGGTGGCCATGTTCGGGCTGGGCGGCATCTTTGTGGAAGTGATGAGGGATTTGGTGCTGCACCGTTGCCCGTTCGGCGAGGACGTGGCGGAGCAGATGATCCGCTCCATCAAGGGCGCGCCGTTGCTGCTGGGCGCGCGCGGCAAGCCGCCGGTGGATATCAAGGCGCTGGCGGGCATGCTGGCGCGGCTGTCGGTGTTTGCGCACCAGGCCGGCCCGCGCCTGCAATCGGTGGACCTGAATCCTGTGTTTGCGATGCCGCAAGGACAGGGCGCCTTTGCCGTCGACGCCGTGATCGAGGTGACGGAGTTGCCCCGATGATCCGCGACGCCGAAACGCTGGAAGCGCTGCTCGACAGCATCCGGCGCTTCGTGCGCGAGGAGCTGGTGCCGGCCGAGCGCCTGGTCGACGAAACCGACGAGATCCCGCCGCGCATCGTGCAGGGCATGAAAGACCTCGGCCTGTGCGGCATGACCATCCCGGAGGAATACGGCGGGCTCGGGCTCACCACCGAAGAAGAAGCGCTGGCCGCCATCGAACTGTGCCAGACCTCGCCGGCGTTCCGCTCGTTGATCGGCACCACCATCGGCATCGGCTCGCAAGGCATCCTGATGGACGGCACCGACGCGCAGAAGCAGGCATTCCTGCCGCGCCTGGCCAGCGGCGAGATCCTGGCCTCGTTCGCGCTGACCGAGCCGGAGGCGGGCTCCGATGCCGGGTCCCTGCGCACCACGGCGCGCGCGGACTTGGATGACTATGTGATCGATGGCACCAAGCGCTACATCACCAATGCGCCCTATGCCGGCATCTTCACGGTGATGGCGCGAACGGACAACGCCATCCCGGGCGCGGCCGGCATCACCGCCTTTATCGTGGACGCCGGCACGCCGGGCATCCGCTTTGGCAAGCGGGACCGCAAGATGGGCCAGCGCGGCTCGCATACCTGCGATGTGATCTTCGACAACGTGCGGGTGCCGGCCAGCCGCATCGTCGGCGGCGCCGGCAACGCGGGGCAGGGCTTTCGCACCGCGATGAAGGTGCTGGACAAGGGCCGCATCCACATTGCCGCGGTCTGCGTGGGCGTGGCCGAGCGCATGCTGCGCGATGCCCTGCGTTATGCCACCGAGCGCCGCCAGTTCGGCCAGCCGATCGCCAGCTTCCAGCTGGTGCAGGCGATGCTCGCCGACAGCCAGGCGGAGCTGTACGCCGCGCGCAGCATGCTGCTCGACACGGCGCGCAAGCGCGACGACGGCCGGAACGTTTCCACCGAGGCGGCCTGCTGCAAGCTGTTTGCCTCCGAGATGTGCGGGCGCGTGGCCGATCGCGCGGTGCAGATCTTTGGCGGCGCGGGCTACGTGGCCGACAGCGGCATCGAGCGTTTCTACCGCGATGTGCGCTTGTTCCGCATCTTTGAAGGCACCACGCAGATCCAGCAGGTCGTCATCGCCCGCAACATGATCCGCGACGCCGGGGCGCAAGCCTGACGCATCGCCATCGATCCAGCAACCGCAGCGGAGTCCGCCATGCCACTCAATCCCCAGCACCTCCTCAGCCGCCAGTTTGCCCCCGTCGAGCAGGCATACAGCGAGCGCGACAGCATGCTCTACGCGCTGGGCATCGGCCTGGGCGCCGATCCGCTGGACGCGGGCCAGTTGCGCTACGTCCATGAGCACGCGCGCGGCGGCCTGCAGGCGCTGCCCACGCTGGTCAACGTGCTGGGCTACAGCGGCTTCTGGGCCGACCAGCCGGACACCGGCATCACCTGGCACAAGCTGGTGCACGCGGAGCAGGCGTTCGTGCTCCATCGCCCGCTGCCGGCGCAGGGGCGCGTGGTTGGCTGGAACAAGGTCACCGCCCTGTACGACAAGGGCCCGGACAAAGGCGCGCTGATGATGCAGGAGCGCCGGGTGCATGACGCGGCCACCGGCGATCTGCTGGCCACCGTTACACAGACCACCATGCTGCGCGCCGATGGCGGCTTTGCCGCCGACGGCGCCACGGTGGCCTCGCCACCGCCGCCGCACGCGATGCCCGGGCGCGAGCCGGATGCTGTGTGCGACCTGGCGACGCTGCCGCAGGCCGCGCTGCTGTACCGCCTCAACGGGGATTTCAATCCCTTGCACACCGACCCGGCGGTGGCGCAGGCAGCCGGGTTCTCGCGGCCCATCCTGCATGGCCTGTGCACCATGGGCATCGCCATGCACGCCGTGCTGAAAACCGTGCTTGGCTATGACGCCGCAACGGTGCGCGGCATGCGGGTGCGCTTTACCGCGCCGGTGCTGCCCGGCGAAACGCTGCGCACCGCGCTATGGGTCGATGGCCCGGTTGTATCGCTGCGCACCACGGCGCTGGAGCGCGGCGTGGTGGTGCTCAACGCCGGCCGCGTGGACCTGAGCCAGCCGCCCACCTCAATCTGACGTTGCCAGCCCAGCCATCCCAGTACACGCATTCCGAGGAGAACCGAATGGATCTGCAAATCAAGGACAAAGTCGCCATCGTCACGGGCTCGGCCCGCGGTCTGGGCGCCGCCACGGCACGCCACCTGGCGCAAGAGGGCGTGAAGGTGGTGATCACGGACATCCTGCGCGAGCAGGCCGAAGCCACGGCCGCCGCGCTGCGCGCCGACGGCTTGCAGGCGCATTGCATCGTCGCGGACATCACCAAGGCCGCCGACGTGCGGCGGCTGGTGGATGAAACCGTCGCCCATTTTGGTGGGGTGCACATCCTGGTCAACAACGCCGGCTTTCCGCGCGACAAGTACCTCGTCAAGATGACCGAGGAGGACTGGGACCTGGTGATGGAGGTCATGCTCAAGGGCGCCTTCCTGGCCAGCAAGGCCGTGATGCCGCGCTTGATCGAGCAGGGCTGGGGGCGGGTCATCAACATCAGCTCGCGCGCGCACTTCGGCAACCCCACGCAGGCCAACTACGCGGCGGCCAAGGCCGGGCTGATCGGCATGGCCAAGGCGCTTGCGCTGGAGGAAGGCCGCTACGGCGTCACGGTCAATTGCGTGGCTCCGGGCTTCATGGAAACCGAGATGGTGCAGGCCTTGCCCACCTACGAAACCATCAAGGAGCGCGCCGTTGCCGCGCAGCCGATCAAGCGGGTTGGCCGCCCGGCCGACATTGCCGATGCGGTGGCCTTCCTGGCCTCGGAGCGCGCCAGCTTTATTACCGGCGAGGTCCTGCACGTGACCGGTGGGCGCTATGGTTGAGATCGCCGAGGGGCCGGTGCGCTGCGCCGTACAGGCCGGCATCGCCACGCTGACGCTGGACAACCCGCCGCTGAACGTGGTCTTGCGCGGCCTGACCGAGGCGCTGGACCGTGCGCTGCATGCGCTGGAGCGCGATCCCGCCGTGCGGGCCGTGGTGCTGACCGGCGCCGGCACGCGTGCCTTTTGCGCGGGATCCGACATTGCGGAGTTCCGGCCGCTGATGCGGCCCGGGCAGATCGTGCCGGGCAAGCTCGCCCTGCAGCATGCGGTGTTCGGGCGGCTGGACGATTTTCCGAAGCCGACGGTGGCGGCGGTCAACGGCCTGGCGTTCGGCGGCGGGCTGGAGATCGCGGTCTGCTGCGACCTGATCGTGGCGGACGAGACGGCGCGCTTCGCCCTGCCCGAGATCAAGCTGGGCGTGTTCCCCGGCAGCGGCGGCCCGGTGCGGGTCACGCGCCGCGTGGGCGAGGGCCGTGCCAAGGAGCTGATGTTCCTGGGCGAGCCCATCGACGCCGCCACCGCGCTGGCCTGGGGCCTGGTCAACCGCGTGGCGCCGCCGGGCCAGGCGCTGCAAGCCGCATTGGCGCTGGCCGCCACGCTGGCGCAGCGCCCACCGCTGGCGCTGGCGCTATGCAAGCAGGCCATCGACCTGAGCTTTGACACCACGGAAGACGAGGCCATGCGGCAGGCGCTGCCGCTGTCGGACCGCGTCTTCAGTTCCAAGGAAGCGCAGGAAGGCGTGCGTGCCTTCTTCGCCAGGGAAACCCCGCAGTTCGGCTCCGACGAGCTGTATCAAGAACAAAGGATGCCATCATGAAACGAGCCGCAATCGTCTCCCCGCTGCGTACGCCGATCGGCGCGTTCGGCGGCAGCCTGCGCAGCATTTCCGTCGAAGAACTCGGCGCCACCGTTGCGCGCGCCGTGGTCGAGCGGACCGGGCTGGACCCGGCCCGCATCGAGGATGTGGTGTTCGCGCATTCCTACGCCAGCGGCGAGGTGCCTTGCACCGGCCGCTGGGTGGCGCTGCAGGCCGGCTTTCCGATCAGCGTCGCCGGCATGCAACTGGACCGCCGCTGCGGCAGCGGGCTGCAGGCCATCGCCACGGCCGCGATGATGGTGCAGACCGGCGCCGCTGACGTCGTGATGGCGGGCGGCGTCGAGAGCATGAGCAACGTGGAGTACTACACCACCGACATGCGTTGGGGCAAGCGCGCCGGCACCGTGAAGTTCCATGACCGCCTGGAGCGCGGGCGCGAGCGCTCGCAGCCCGAATCCCGCTTTGGCCGTATCTCCGGCATGATCGAGACCGCCGAGAACCTGGCGCGCGACTACGGCATCTCGCGCGAGGAGGCCGACGCTTTTGCGCTGCGCAGCCACCAGCGCGCCGCCGCCGCGTGGTCCAGCGGCAAGTTCGCGCAGGAGGTGGTGCCGGTCAGCGTGCCGCAACGAAAGGGCGAGGCGCTGATCGTGAGCGAGGACGAGGGCATCCGTGGCGATCTCACCATCGAGCAGCTCGCGCGGCTCAAGCCCCTGATGAAGGACGGCATCGTCACCGCGGGCAATGCCTGCCAGCAGAACGACGCCGCTGCCGCCTGCCTGATCGTGGCCGAGGACAAGCTGGAAGCACTCGGCCTGGAGCCCATCGGCTACCTGCATAGCTGGGCCGTGGCTGGTTGCGAGCCGTCGCACATGGGCATCGGCCCGGTGCCGGCTGTCAAGAAGCTGTTCGGCAAGAACGGGCTGGGCTTCGACGACATGGGCCTGGTGGAGCTGAACGAAGCCTTTGCCTGCCAGGCGCTGGCCTGCGCCAAGGGCTGGGGCTGGAACGATCCGGAGCGCTTCAACGTCAACGGGTCCGGCATCTCGCTGGGCCATCCGGTGGGCGCCACCGGCGTGCGCATCATGACCTCGCTGATGCATGAGCTGGGCCGGCGCGGCGCGCGCTATGGGCTGGAAACCATGTGCATCGGCGGCGGGCAGGGCATCGCCGCCGTGTTCGAACGCGCCTGACGCCGCCGCCAATACGAACCGGACCGCTCCCATGACCTACCCCTTCCTCAACCGGCTGCGCGTGATCGAAAGCTCGGCCTTCATCGCGGCGCCGCTGGCCGGCCTCACGCTGGCCCAGTTCGGCGCAGACGTGATCCGCGTGGACATGATCGGCGGCGGCATCGATTACATGCGCATGCCGCGCATGCCGCAGGCCGACGGCAAAGGGCGCAGCCTGTACTGGACCGCGCTGAACAAGGGCAAGCGAAGCATCGCGGTTGACCTGCGCAAGCCCGAAGGGCGCGAGCTGGTGCAGGCGCTGGCGACGGCGCCAGGGCCGGACGCGGGCGTGCTGCTGACCAATATCGGCACGCCGTGGCTCGCGCACGAGGCGCTGGCCGCGCGGCGCGCGGACATGATCAGCTGCACCATCCAGGGCAATGGCGACGGCAGCACAGCGGTGGACTACACCGTCAATTGCGCCACCGGATATCCGGCTGTCACCGGCGGCGGGTCGCGTGAGAGGCCGGTCAACCATGTGCTGCCGGCGTGGGACATTGCCTGCGCCTACCAGGCCGCCTTTGCCGTGGTCGCGGCGGTGGAGCAGCGCCGGCGCACGGGCGCAGGCGCGGAGCTGAAGCTGGCGCTGTCGGACATGGCCTTCACCATGCTGTCGCATCTTGGCCTGCTGGCCGAGGCCGAATTGCTGCAGCAGGAGCGGCCGTCGGTCGGCAACCACCTGTATGGTGCCTTCGGCCGCGACTTCGGCACGCTGGACGGCGGCCGCCTGATGGTGGCAGCGATCTCGGCCGGGCAATGGAAGGCGCTGGTGGAGGCTTGCGGCATTGCCGGGCAGGTGACTGCGCTGGAGCAGCGTACCGGCCTGAACCTGCGCGACGAGGCCGATCGGTTTGCCTGCCGCGAGGCCATTGCCGAGCTGGTCGCACCCTGGTTTGCCACCCGCACGCAGGCCGAGGCGGAGCGTTTTCTGGACGCGCGCAAGGTCTGCTGGGGCCGCTACAGCACGGTCGGCGAGTTGCTGGCCGGCGATCCGCGTGTCAGCCTTGCCAATCCGGTGTTCGAGCGCATTGCGACGCCAGGGATCGGCGAACATCTTGCGGCCGGAGCGGCCGTGCGGGTTCCGTCGATGGAGCGCGAGGCAACTTTGCCGGCCGCGTTGCTGGGCACGCATACCAACCAGGTACTGCATGAAATCCTGGGGCTGGACGGCGCCGCCATAGGCCGGCTGCATGATGCCGGCGTGGTGGCGGGCCCGGAGCGCGATCCCACTGCCAGCGGCACTGCGTGACGAACGTGGTGGATTCGGCGGGTGGCAATTCGAGGGGACAGAGAACGCTTGGGGTTACCTAACCGATACCAGATAGGTATCTAACAGATACCATTTGGCTTTCCGTGGCGGCCGATCTTTCACTTATCTGCGATCGACGCGCAGCTTAATTGAGGCAGCCGATGATCGGCCATCGATCGGTCCTGAAGATCACTCCGGCACCGTGATCTAGCCCAGGTCAGTTGCGGGCAAGCCATGTCACTCCGGTGCCGGGCCAAAGGCGTCTGCCTCGAGATCATGCTCGAATGCCACCGACCAGCAGTTGCCTCTGCCGCCGGCGTACAACAGAGATACGCCAGTCTCGGGCCGTAGGATGCTGACCATGCGTATGCCGCTCTCGTCCCGGCGATCCAGCACCTGGAAATCTGCCGCGATGAATCCGTGTCGTCGGCAGGCGTTGGCAAAGGCTTCACGCTCCGCAGCAGGAAAAGACGAAACGCTGCGGAATGGTTCGGGCGATACGGAAAACAACATCCTGCGAAAACGTCTTCACGGTGTTCCACGGCAGACTGGGCGCGATTGGCACGACGACATGCAGGCCTTTACCACCACTGGTCTTGAGAAAGCTCACCAGGCCAAGCTCATCCAGCATCGCTTTCGTCAGCATGGCGGCATCAAGCATGTGCTGCCATGGCACGCCATCGCCGGGGTCCAAGTCAAAGATGATGCGATCGGGCATATCGATGCTGCGCTTTGTCGCATTCCAGGTGTGGAACTCGATCACATTGAGTTGCGCCGCTCTCACGATGGCGGTCTCGCTTGGGAGCTCGAGTAGTGCTGGATGGCCTTCCCAAAGTGAAGGATCCAGTAACGTCATGCCCGGAATCTTGCTCGCCTCAGCGTGCTTCTGGAAAAACAGCTCTCCACCAATACCGGTGGGGCCCCGCAGCAAGGCTACCGGGCGCCCGTGCGCAGATGGGGAAGCAGATGCGGCGCGATGGCTTCGTAGTAGCCGACCAGGTCGCCTTTCGTCAGCCCAGTCATTGAGTCAATCACGAGTTCCGCGTTGGACACCTTCACTGAGCGAGCCGAATTGGCAGCCTTGCAGGCCGAAGCGCGGTCGTAGGCGAGCGAGGCGGAAGCGGAGCGCAACTAGGCGCGCGGCGCTACAGGGCGAACTGGAGGCCGAGCGCCAGGCTCACACGGCCGCGCCGGCGCGTTACGAGGCGGGAACCCGTCAGATCGAGGCGCTTGAGCTGCAATTGCAGGGACTTGCGTACCCAATTCTCGACGGACTTGGAACGCACCCGCGAGCAGGTCGCATTGGCGCAGGAGCGGCCAGCGCCACCGAGCGGCGAGCGCTGCGCGGGATCGATCACGAACGCACCGTGGCCGAGAATGTGCCTGGCGCTGGAGCGCGAACTCGCCAATGCTGGCATCAAGGCCACGTCTCGCCGCCGGCTCACGTTGCTGCGACATCGCCACATCGACCTCGTCCAGCAAGTCGGGCAGGCGGGCGCCGGTGTCCTCCACGATTTCCACGCAAAGGCCGGCTGCTGGCGCCACAGGGCCGCCAGCGCGCTCTTCACTTGAACCTTATTCGTCTCGCGAGGCGGCGCTATGCGCGTTTCGGATACACGCTAAAAAAGGGGCGGGTTGCCTCCGGTGGCATTGGATGCGGATTCCGTGTTTTGGCGAAGCAGGGTAGTGCCGCTTCTAGAGCGTACACGCTGATGGGTATCATTCAGCACAAAGATCGACACTTTACGCAATTTGGCTGGCTTCTTCGTACAACATGTTCGCAAAATTGGCCGGTAGCCCAGTTTGCCATTAGCGCGGATACGCATCTAAGATGCATTTCCCCAATCGTCCGCCAATGCTGCCATGCTGCTTGACCGACTCACCCAGGCCGCCGCCGAACGCGCCGATCGCGCCATGACGCGCAGGCGGCGCGTCACACAGACAGCCTGCGCGCCACATCAGGCTGTCAGCAATGAATGCGGCGAGCCGCGGCGCTGTTGAGTTTTTTCAGCAACGACTACCTTGGGCTGGCCAACCATCCCACGGTTATCTCCGCCTTTGCCGAGGGCGCTTACCGCTATGGCGCGGGCAGCGGTGCGTCCCACGTGGTTAACGGGCACTCTCTGGCCCACGACCGTCTGGAGAACGAGCTGGCGCGGTGGCTGGATTCACATATCCCCAAGGCGCAGGCGCTCTATTTCTGTAGCGGCTACATGGCAAACATGGCGGTGCTGAGCGCGTTGGGCACTGCCGGCGCTACCCTGTTCTGCGACAAGCTCAACCATGCCTCGCTGATCGACGGGGCGCTTCTGGCACGCGCCCATGTAAAACGCTACCCACACGGCAACACCACTGCACTGGCGAGACTGCTGGCCGGTAGCGACAGCCCCCTCAAGCTGATCGTAACCGACAGCGTATTCAGCATGGATGGCGACCTTGCCCCGCTGGTCGAATTGCTGGCATTAGCCGAATGCCACGATGCCTGGATCGTGGTCGACGACGCCCACGGCTTTGGCGTGCTGGGGGAGAGCGGTCGCGGCGTGCTGGAGCATCTGGGACTGGCCTCCGAACGCTTCATCTACATCGGCACGCTGGGCAAGGCCGCCGGCGTAGCGGGCGCCTTCGTGGCGGCGCACGTAACCATCGTGGAGCATTTGGTCAACGTGGCGCGGCCCTATATCTACACTACGGCCGCGCCGCCGGCCGCGGCGCATGCGCTGCTGGCCAGCCTGGCGCTGATAGCGGGCGAGGACGGGCGCCGGCGCCGCGCCCATGTGGCGCAACTTATCGGACAGCTGCGAGCAGGCCTGGAAACACTACAGGCCTGCCATGCGGAGGCGGGCTGGCGGCTGGTCGATAGCCGCACGCCCATCCAGCCACTGATCGTGGGAGGCATTGCCGCTGCCATGGCACTATCCGCCGCGCTGGAAGCCGATGGCATCCGCGTCACGGCCATCCGGCCGCCAACGGTGCCCGAAGGCACGGCGCGCCTGCGTATCGCGCTCTCGGCAGCGCACACCGCGGGCGACATAGCGCGCTTGCTGGACAGCCTGTCTGCCGTGCTGGCGCAGCGGGAGGCGGCATGAGCGCGCCAGCCCGCTTCGCCACACTCGCCAGGCTCGGAATGCGCTCCCAAGGACCATCAGAATGAGTACGACAATGCTAAGCATGGAGGCCGTGGCGCATGCGGAAGCGGTGATCGAGAAGCCAGTTCCCTGTCGCCCATTCGTTAACGCCGCATTTCTGCACGATCCCTATCCCCTCTACCGTGAGCTACGCGAGGCTGGCCCCATCCATTGGAGCGAGGAGTTCTTTGGCGGTGCCTGGTTGCTGACCAGGCACGAGGACGTCGAGGCCGTGCTGCGCGACCCCCGCTACTCGGCGCGGCGCACGGGTGGCTGGGTGATGCGTGGCAGCGAGGAATCGCGCCAGGCGCTCTGTCCCTTCCAGCGCCTGTTCAGCCGGGCGATGCTGTTCCTCGACGCACCGGATCACACGCGGCTGAGGCATGTGCTCAGTGCCGGCTTCCGGCCGTCAGCCCTACGCGCCAGCGCAGGCGCGATCGAGCACATGGTGGCCGGATTGATGAATGGCATTGACGAAGCGGGGCAGTTTGATTTCATGGAGAGGATTGCCAGACCGCTCCCGGCAATGGTGATTGCACGCCTGCTCGGCATGGACGCGGACGACCAGCCGGAATTCCTGGCCTGGTCCGAGGATCTGGCCGCCTTCATCGGCGCACTGGACCCTGATCCGGCGCTAAAACGACGAGCGCAGGTTAGCTTGCTCAAGATGTGTGCCGCCTTCGAGGCAACGCTCGAGCGACGCCGGGCGCAAGGGGCAAAGGTGTCGGACGCAGCAGGCGACGATCTGATCGGACACCTGCTGCGAGCCGAGGCCGGCGGCGAGGTGGAGTCCGGGGCCGAACTATTGGCGCAATGCGCTATGCTGCTGTTCGCGGGACATGAGACGACGCGTAATCTGCTCGGCAATGGACTGTATGCCTTGCTGAGCCATCCGGACCAATGGCGGCGCCTGCAGCGGGCCCCCGAGTTGCTGCCGAACGCCTTGCGCGAGCTGTTGCGCTACGAGAGTCCGGTCCAATACACAGGGCGGCGGGTCACCACGGACGTGGTCCTGCATGGGCGCCGGCTGCGGCGCGGGGAGTTGGTGGTTCCCCTGATCGGCGCTGCCAATCGCGATCCGGCGCGCTACAACAACCCAGACAGCCTAGAGATCACCCGGCGGGAGGGCTCGCACTTGTCGTTCGGGCATGGCCCGCATTTTTGCATTGGCGCCGCGCTGACGTTGATGGAGGCGGAGATTGCGTTTCGGGCGATGTCGGCCCGCTGGACCAGGCTAGAGCTCCTGGATGCCAGGCCGCATTGGAACGGGAACCCCGTCTATCGGGGACTGGCTAGTCTGCAGGTACGCTGCCGGCCCTTGACGCACACAATGGGCGTGAGCTGAAACGGTCCAGAGTGGTAGATAGGGGGAGTCTAATCCAGCTTAATTCGCACGTCTTTTGCAAGTTGCCGATACTGTGCGATCGCGGCACGCACGCGCTGGCGGAAATCCTCGGCGCGACCATGCCGGGGTAATCGTACCTTTCGTGTCAAATCTGGCGGTAGTCGCGCGCAGAACCGCCTGCAGCAAGGCTCTGCGGCTTGACGGTTCTCACCCAATCGGAAGATCCGCAGATCGTTGATCGCTTGCGCGTTGCTGCCAATCCCAAGACCGCGGCTGGATATCGAGCCGTGGGCGGCGTCGCTGCCTGCAGGCTTTCGCGGCTGTCGGGGTCCCATTCAAACCAATGGGATCGCCGCACTCATTGTTATATAGCATAACAATTTAACATAATAAACGGTCTCGGACACAACAACAACACACATGTGGCGTCGAACGTGAGCCGCAAATCTTGAAAAGCGGCGCACTATGTGAGCCGAATATGGCAAAATGCGGCTCATGAGCACGAATTCTTCCTGGATCTGGCGCCGCGCAGAATGGCCTGACTTCACCTATGACGCGCAGATGATCGCGCCTGACTTGGCGGAGGCCTACCGGATGCACGGTGTCGTCGAAGGCAAGGCCATGGCCATTGGCCTTGGAAGTACCAGCCAGGTCGCGCTGGATGCGCTATCCGACGAGGTGGTGGCCACGGCCGCCATTGAAGGGGAGCGCCTGTCGCTCGATGTTGTCCGGTCGTCAGTGATGAGGCGGCTTGGCTTGGCGACGTCGGGGCCCACCGACCGCCATGTCGATGGCCTGGTTGGGGTCATCAGCGATGCCACGACAGCGTTTGATCTGCCCCTGGATAAGGACCGCTTGTACCGCTGGCAATCTGCGCTATTCCCTGGTGGCACGTCCGGCATCCACCGAATCGCCGTCGGCCGATACCGCGACCATGACGATCCGATGCAAATCGTAAGCGGTCCGCCAGGCCGTAAGGTGGTGCATTACGAGGCACCCCCATCAAAGGACGTGCCAGCGCAGATGACGCGCTTCCTCACGTGGTTTGCTGAGTCCTCGCCAGCGCAGGCCTCGCCGTTGACGTCGGGCAGCAAGCTGATCGATGGCTTCGCTCGGGCCGCTATTGCGCACCTTTGGTTCGAAAGCATTCACCCGTTTGAGGACGGCAACGGCCGTATTGGGAGGGCCATCGTTGACATGGCCATGGCGCAGCATCTGCGACAACCGGTGCGCTTCTACAGTCTTTCGCGGCAGCTACTGACCTCGCGCTCGGCGTATTACGACGCCCTCAATCAAGCTCAGCGTGGTGACGCCGACGTGACGTCGTGGGTGCGGTGGTTTGCGCGCCAATGCACGGCGGCATGTCATGCCGCGAGCCAAGTCATCGACCAGGCGATCGAGAAGAGGCGCTTTTGGGAGAAGTATGAGGGCAGCGGGATTCATGAGCGGCAGCGCAAGGTGCTGCAGCGGCTTCTCGACGACGGGGACGGTGGCTTCCTGGGCGGCCTGAACGCTGAGAAGTACATGAAGATGACCGGCGTCTCAAAGGCCACGGCTACACGCGACCTTTCGGAGATGGTCACGGGCGGGCAATTGTGGAGCAACGGTGTGGGCAAAGCGGTGCGCTATTACATCAATGTGCCGGGGTGGGCGCATGGTGTAGCTTTGGAGCCCGACCCGGGTGAGACCGTATAGCCACTTTTCCGTCACGACCTGCGACACGCTAGCAGCGCCCCGCTTGACGGCGATTGCAGCAAGTGTCACGACAGCGCGCCATCAAGACAAGGAAGGTGCTTGGTCAGCAGCCTAAGAAATCAACACTTGAAGACGTCCTGGATCCTGATAGGTAATCGTACCTTTCATGCAATTTTTGGCGGTTTGACCGAAAAAAACCTTATCGTCATGACTGCGTCTACGGCCGCAGCATCCAGTAGATCATTGCCAGACGAAACGACGACGTCGGCCTTCTCAACTGCCGTCCGTACCGACGTGCATTGCAACCTTTACTAAAATGCGTTGCCAGCCGTTCAAAGATCCAGGCACCGGGCAGTATGTAAAGGTGCGCGCCACACAGACCTTCGCCTTCGATCTCGGGACGCCGCCGGCTGGCGCCAGGTGAGGGCTCATTGCGCATCACCTGTAGCGATTGCAGCGCGGTCGATGCGCTCGATCTCGGCCAGGGTCAGGGCGCCGGCTTTCACGAGATCGCGGCGCGGTTGCGTGGGCTTGAACCAAGCTCGTGACCAAGGTGCCGGCCAGAACTCCGCAAAGGATCCTGCGGGCCAGCCAGCTGCATGAAGTGCATAGACGGCCGCAGCCTCAACCATTTCACCGCCGTCGTGCTCGTCGTCGTGCTCCGCCGTCCAGCCTTCAGCCTCGACCTGCCGACGGCGCTCCGCAATTACGTCGCGCGCTGCGCCGGTGTCGTGCTTGCTCTCGCTGGGCTGCTCCGTGACGCGCTGGGGCAGCGGCGAGTGAGACTCGCGCGCTCTACCGCGAGGTCTGCGCCTTGCTGTTCTTCAGGTATGGCATCACGCCCACCGCCAACAAGAGACGAAGTGCGAGCAGGGGGACTGGAAGGACGTTAAGTACGTCGATGGGGCGATGTTGGAGGACTGGCTGGGCGCATGTAGATGCCTTCAGCTGGGGCGCGGAGCATTGATGAATTCTGGGAAGAGTTCTCAAACAGATTTTCTCCTGCTCTTGTCGAGGAAGTTCTGCTTGCCGGTCGAGAGCCGCAAGCCGAAGAGCTTTTGCGCGGACTAAATGAAGGCACCAGCAGGCTTGCTTTTGCGCCGATTCTCCAGATGAGGTTCTGGCTTTTGCCGTTGCCGCGATTCGTCGGGCAGAACCGTCGGTACGTTTTTTTCTCGAAGCGTGGACCTTAATCGTGGACACCGAGGAAGCCGCACGTGCGCTTGCCGGCAAGGCCGGGCTTGCCTTTCTGCCCCGCGGGCAGGCACGGGGGCTCGCGGGCTTGCTTTCCCAGTATGGTCCCACCATCGTCAGTGCAGGCGCGGACGAAAAGCGGTCGAATCATGTCCTGCTCAAGCGACCGCACAGCTCAGCTCTCGGCAAGGCGTTCGTCGCCATGGGATTCACTGAGCAGCAGGGATACGACATTGCGAGACACTGCGGGCGGAGTCTGGCCGTACTGGCACGCCAAAGACCAAGCGGTACCGCCGAAAGGCCAGAATGGATAGACAGTGCGGAGCCGCTGTTGCCTGCGTTGTTGGCGGACTCCCGGGTCTCTACGGGCAACACGGACCAGGCGATACTCTGCACGCTTGCCAGGTGCGCCGAATATGAGGTGGTCGAGGCTCCACTACGGAAGCTCGCGAAGCTAAAAGACCCGCCGGTGGACCACGTGGGTGACGTTTGGACCATGCGCTCATCGGTAGATGCGTTCGTACACCTCGGTCATCTCATCGGGCCAGAACACCTGCGTCAGTTCTCATCTGCGGTGAAGGAGGTTTTCTCTCATATCCCGCCGGCACCGAGGGCTGACGAGGTTTACCGGCCGCCGTCAGAGAGGCTGGACACCCACAGCGCCTGGCTTCGTGAAGGGATGATGACCATGCTTCTACACATGGCGGTTCTGCATGAGCAGGCTGATTTCACGGCGCAAGGCACGACGCCTCAAGAATTCGTGAATGGCATCGTTCGAGGTCTACCGGGTCTGTCAAGCGACCATCGACTTCTTGCGAGTCTGCAAGAAAACCTCGCCCTGCTCGCGGAGGCCGCCCCCATCCCTTTTCTTGAGGCCCTCGAGCGTCTGCTTGAGGGCGACGCCGCGGCAATCAAACCAATCTTCGAAGAACATAAGGGCTTTCTCACTCCCCGGACTTACCACGTCGGACTGCTGTGGGCACTGGAGATACTGGCTTGGGACCCGGCACTTCTGCTTCGCTCTACCATGTGCCTGGCGCATCTGGCAGCAATTGACCCGGGAGGCTCGCTTTCCAATCGCCCTATTAACAGTTTGCGTGCCGTCTTTCTGTCATGGTCGCCCAATACCAGTGCCCGTGCCAAACAGAGAACGGCGGTTCTCTCCCATGTCGTAAAGGCGGTGCCTGCCATTGCTTGGCCATTGCTCACAAAGCTGTTGCCTCAATCGCACGACACGTCAGGCCCGGCGGCAACGCCGAAATTTCGTGAGTTCGGTGACACTGAAGAGGAGGAGGTTCTGACTTATGGAGTGGTCTGGGAGAGCCAGGCCGCAGTCGTTCACCTCGCTCTGGAGCACGCGCGACAAAAACCGGACCGATGGGAAACGCTCACTGGTGCAATGAGCGAGTTCCCGCCGGAACCGCTCGACAGCATGCTTGGTGCGCTGGACGCCGTGCTCGCTGAAGTTACGGGAGAAATCCGGTTCCAGATATGGGACGTATTGCGAAAGGAGGCGAATCGGCACCGTTCCTTTGCCAATACTGACTGGGCACTTCAACCTGACGTTCTGTCCCGAGTTGATGCACTTGTGGAGAAGTTTAAGCCGGACGACACATTGCTTCAGAG
Source organism: Cupriavidus sp. CuC1 (assembly GCF_044627735.1). Taxonomy (NCBI): domain Bacteria; kingdom Pseudomonadati; phylum Pseudomonadota; class Betaproteobacteria; order Burkholderiales; family Burkholderiaceae; genus Cupriavidus; species Cupriavidus sp. CuC1. The sequence continues at coordinate 20,762 of NZ_JBIUHC010000085.1, forward strand.
CGCATGGCTCTTTGATGATTGGATGCCAGCGGTTTCCGGTGTGACTGACGCAGCGGAAGACCCGATGACGCCGATTGACGCGGCACGCTCCCGTGCCGCGGTCGCGATGAACTTGGTGCAATCAGCCAAGCTTTACGGACATGATCCATGGGCCTTCCTCAACGATGTGTGGACCCGCCTGCTTACACACCTGAACAGCCGCATCGACGAGCTTCTTCCTCACAACTGGCGTCCCGCACGCTGAGCGCGTCCGCTTCACTCACAAACGTCCGTCCGCTGACAAGGTGGGCCGGCGGGACGCTTACGACGCACCTGAGCACAACGGGGATGTTGGTCGCTGGATCCGAAATGGGCTTGCGGCCTGGACATCGCAATCTCCTTGGCTTGGCTGACGGCTACAGCGGTTCGATCAATGCCCACAGTTCGTCGTCCATGATCGGCTTTTCCATACCCTCCGCCTATCGTCACAACGACCGAGGTTAACAAATTTGCCTCCTATTCAGCGTACGTAATTTAAATGCGTTCTTAGACTACCACCAGCGAAATATCGCTGACTGACAGGATGCTTTCCCTTATGCTCTCAATTGTGAGAGGCTGCACCCCCCACCGCCCATGAGGAGCAATGAGGATTAGATCGCAGCCTCTTTCTTCGGCAGTCGCAACGATGACTTTCACTAGTCGATCGCTGCTGACGTAGGCCGTTTCACATTTGATTCCAGCTGCGCTCGCCTTCCTTGCTATCCCCTTGAGGTACCTGTCGGCATGATGCTGCGCGTCCTGCGCGATGCGATCTCTCACGGGCACTGACGCTCCGACCGGGGATGCGTGGGAACTGCAATGAAGCACTGTGATTCTAGCTTCCGTTTCCTGGGCAAATGTGATGACCTTATGGAATGTGCTATCGGATAGTGGCGAGCCATCAACCGGCAATAGAAAATGCTCGAACATGCAGTTCTCCTTTGCAGGGGGGCCTTATCAAATCAACGAATGTCCTGTCCATGGTGCATAGACGAGCCTCTCTACGATCGTGAGCGCTTAAGTAGGTGCGTCTGTTTGGTGGTTGCGTGCATTGCGCAGCGTGGTTCGGTTTGGATCGGATAGCTTGATAGGGACGGTGCCTTTCGAGGAAGGCGACGGACACAAGTGATGACAAAGCGGTGCGGGCATCGAGGTGCTAATCGCGAACTGCGCGTAATGCCAGTGCAATTCTGCCTGGCCGAGCCAGATAACTCGCCGCTTCGACAGGTCTTGGAGGCGATTCGCGCGACGGTTGCTATGGCGTGAGCCAGTATTGCTGAATAGAAAAAAAGCGACCGAACTTGTCCGGTCGCCTGCTAGGTACAAGACAGACCTAGTGTGACCCTATAAGAGAGCATAGACCACGCTGGTCGGCTAACGATCCACCATTTGGTAGGGAATGAAATAGGAATTATTTCTATTTTACAACCATCTCGAATCGTAAAATCCAATCGATTTGGAATGGTAATGGTGTTCCGGAATTAATAATGATGTGTAGGTAAATATACATTTCGTGCCATTTAGAGAAAATACAGAACGCATTCGTGTTAAATGTAAAATGTACAGATCGCGCATAATGGAGAAATGCGTTAATCACCAGCTTTATGGTACCCCCACGACGTGGGGTGGCTTATCGAGTCGCTTCGCCGATACTGCTTCTACATGGACTCATCCCCGTGAGCCCATCGGCGGATTCGCAGGTGCTCTAGGTTCGGATCGCCTGCATCTCTTTTAACGATGTCACAGCCGACAGGCGCAAACTTTGACGCGCGGTGATCGGCAATGGAAAGCGGCGGGATTGGGTTACCGATGCAGCAGTACGTCGCAAGGCTAGAGGAAGCCGAAGTCTTCTCAAAGGCATTCCATGACCGTTGCGCGGCAGAGATGTATGCGCAGGGTCACGCAAGGAGTAGAGGGGTCAATCTTGAAGATGTAGGGTGAATAGAAGAATAGTTTCCGAAGAAGAACCTCGTTAGGGTGGAAACAATCATGGGTCGGTCTTGTCGGCGGGTAGCAGGGGTGCCTATGTGGCCGTTTGCTGCGAGGCATGCAAGAAAGGTGGCGGCTGCCGCGCCTGCGGGCGCGGCAGGCCTTCATCGTGGCTTCACTTTGATGGAAATGCTGATCACAGTGGTCATCGTCGGGATCCCCTTGCGGTTATCGCATTTCCGTCCTATACGCAATACGTGATCCGGAGCAATCGCTCCGCGGCCGAGAGATTCATTCTAGCGGGTTGCCAGCCAGCAGGAGCAGTACAGTCTCGACGCGCGCCAATACGCCACCACCATGGCCACGCTGGGGTACGCCACCCTCCCGACGGAGGTGGTGGCTAAGAACTATATGGTCACGATCCCCGCCAGCAATGTCGCAGTACCGCCCAGCTATACCGTCACCGCCGCGCCCATCGGCGCGCAGGCTGCCAGCGACAGCAAGTGCCAGAACTTGACCGTGAACCAGGCCGGCACCAAGGGCATCAGCGGCACCGGCTCGGTGGCCGACTGCTGGTAAGGGCGCATCATGGACGCACGCAACATGCCCCGCCGACCAGACGCGCTGGGCTTGCAGAATACCTTGGTCAACGGATTTACCCTGATCGAGCTGATGGCCACCGTGACGATTGCCGCCATCCTGATGGCGGTCGCAACGCCGTATTTTCGCGACTTTGTCCTGGGCCAGCGGATCCGCACGGCCTCCTACGATATTGCCTCAACGCTAACATATGCGCGCAGCGAGGCCATCAAGCGAAATAACAGCGTCACCATCGCCCAGGCATCGGGCGGCTGGCAATACGGCTGGACCGTCAGCACTGGTGCTGCCACGCTCAGCTAGCACGAGGCGCTGCCCGGCGTGACCATCATCGGCCCGGCTGGCGCGGTTGTCTATAACGGTAGCGGCCGCCTAGTTGCCGCGGTCAATCCCTTCGGCATCAGTGCGGCGGGCAGTACAGCATCGCCGCGCTGCATCAACGTCGACCTGAGCAGGCAGCCGAGCAGCCTGGCCGAGAGCTGCTGATGCGCCGGCCGCGCCCCCATCGCAGCCAAGCGGGCTTCGGCCTGATCGAGGCGCTAGTCACGCTGATCGTGCTGTTGGTAGGCCTGCTTGGTCCGGTGGGCTTGCTGCTAGGGAAAGACTGATTAATTCAGCACGACAGTCATCGCTGAGTGGCTTGTAAGCGTTGTCATGTGTATGCCCAAGAGATGAGTCGGAGATGAATCGACAGATCAGTTTTGCGGAAGCGGAAAGCCACAGCGGGAAGCGAGTGACACGCCGCCAGCGCTTCCTGACGGAGATGGAAAGCGTGGTGCCGTGGTCGCGCCTGATTGCGGTGGTCGAGCCGTACTACCCCAAGGGCAGACGTGGGCGGCCACCGATCGGACTGGAGCGGATGCTGCGCATCTACTTCCTTCAGCAGTGGTACGGACTGTCGGACGAGGCGCTGGAAGACGCGCTGTACGACAGCCTGGCGATGCGGACCTTTGCCGGGATCGACTTGGCGGTCGAAGCGGTGCCAGACGCAACGACGCTGCTGAAGTTTCGCCGCCTGCTCGTCGAGCATGAACTGACGCGAAAGCTGTTCGACGAGATCGGCATCATGCTGTGCGAGCGGGGGCTGATGATGAAGGAAGGCACGATTGTGGATGCCACCATCATCGAGGCGCCACCGTCGACCAAGAACAAGGAGAAGAGCCGCGACCCGGAGATGCACCAGACCAAGAAAGGTAACGCATGGCACTTTGGTATGAGGGCCCACCTCGGCGTGGATGCGGCCTCGGGACTGGCGCACAGCGTGGTGGGCACCGCGGCGAACGAGTCGGATGTATCGCAGGCGCATGCCCTGCTGCATGGCCACGAAGACCATGCATTTGGCGATGCGGGCTACACGGGCGTGGAGAAGCGCGACGAGATGCAAGGCAAGTCCGTGAAGTGGCAGGTGGCTGTCAAGCGCGGCAAGATCAAGGCAATGCGCGACGGCGCAATCAAGGACTTGCTGGTCGCCGTCGAGCGGAACAAGGCCAAGATTCGGGCGCGGGTCGAGCATCCGTTCCACGTCGTCAAGAATCTATTTGGTCACCGCAAGGTTCGCTACAAAGGCCTGTTCAAGAACACAGCGCAGTTGTTCAGCTTGTTTGGTCTGGCGAATCTGGTGCTGGCCAAAAGGCCGTTGTTGGCGTTGCAGGGGAGCAGTCCGTCCTGAGTGCGCAAAGCGCGCCGGGAAAGGCGCGAAATGAGAGAAAAACCGGCTTGAATCGATCTATTTCTCCCGCATTGCGAAAACCGAAGTCACTGGCTTGTGCAACATCAAGCGCAACCCTCATTGATCAGCACTTCCCTAGCAAGCCAGCGCGCGGAGATAGAGTCCTACCAGCGCGCGCAGGCCTTGATCCTGTTACAGGACATGGCCGAGCGCATCAACGCCAATCGGTCGGCCGCGGGCTGCTACGCGATCACCACGGATACCGTCAATGGTCTTCCTTATCTCGGAACCGGGGCGGCGGCGGCGCTCCCCTGTGCGCTCGGCACGGTCCAGGCCTACACCCTGGCCAACAGTGACCTCGCTCCTGGAGCAATCTGCTTGCCGGCGCTGCCGAGAGCAGTAGCGCCGGAAATTCTGGCGCCATGATTGGCGCGCGTGGCTGTGTCAGCTTCGACGCAGCCTCGGGTATTTATCTGGTAAGTGTGGCTTGGCAGGGCAAAGGGAAGACGGCGGCCCCGACCGCCGGGCTGGGCCGCGGCAAGGGGCTGAACGGCGACGAGGCTCTGCGGCGCGTGGTCAGCACAACACTGCAGATCGCGAACCTGTACTGAATTTCGCTGACAAACATGGCTGCGCTGCGCACTACGCCCCCAAACCGTCGCCGCCAGGCGGGCCTGTCGCTGGTGGAGCTAATGATTGCAATCACCATCTATCTTTTCCTGATGGCCGGCATGGCCACGCTCATTACCCAGCAAAGCAGCGCTCGCGCAGACTTGGACAAGTCGGCGCGGCAGGTCGAAAGCGGTCGTTATGCTTTCACGCTGCTGCAGGACGACATCCAGCATGCCGGCTACTACGGCCAGTATGGCGCTGTCTTCGCGGCGCTGTCGGCTTTGCTCGTCGTGCTGAGCCTGCTGGCAGTCTCGGCGGTTCGCTTGGGCAACAAACTGGACTACGGCATCGACGGCACCGGCACGGGCGTGCCAGCTACGCCGTTCGTCGCCGCGCCCGCGTCGGCCGATTGGCCCAATGTGATGACGGTGCAGGTCCGCCTGCTGGCACGCAACACGGAGGCATCAAGCTTTGTCGACAGCATCTTGTCTGCCAAAACATACAATATGGGCGTGTCCGGACCGGTCGGGCCCTTCTCGGATAAGTTCAAGCGCCACGTTTATACGATCACCGTGCAGGTCGTCACAGCAAGTCAAGAACGAGGCCACCGCGGCAGCGCGACAAGCGATCGAGAAGGTGATGGGCACCGTGATCAGTTTCGCCGCTCCCGTCGCGCAGAGATTCAGTATCGAAATCAATAACGACGGCGTGGCGGACTACACAGTCCAGACCGCCGCACCGTGCGCCCTGGCCCTGGCCCTGGCGGTGGCTTCCCGCCGACGCTGGTATCCGTTTCGGTAAACTGGGTGACAACATCTATCAGATGGCCATCAGCGGCACCCAGGTAATTGCGCCACCTGGTCCAAAGCTTGGGCGTCGCTACCGAACGTACTGGCGCAGGGTGATCGACTAGCGGGAATGGGGGTGACGGTAGATCGCATTCTGTCGCCTGAATTTTCGACTCCTGAGTGACGTAGGATCGCTCGTCCCCTATCAAAGCGGCCCCAGGTCGCTCGCCTAGCTCTGCCTATCTCGGAAAAACTAGGCCATCCCCGAGAGCTAGTCGGTCGAATAGAGACGGATTCGGGCGAAAAATATACGGCTCTGCGGAGCCATGGCCAGCACCGATAGCACTGTCAACTCACCGCAAACCGGTTGCGCCCAGATTTCTTGGCTCTGTAAAGGGCTTCTTCGGCGGCATCGACGATGCTCCCGGAATGAAGGCTCTCCGCCAGGCCGATACTGACGGTAACACCGAGCCGATGACCATTGGCCGCGGTGATCTGCAGTTGTTCGATTTGATGACGAATGCGTCTAGCGGTGCCAATTGCGTTCTCGACGGGGGTTCCGACTAGAATGAGGCCGAATTCATCGCCGTCGACGCGTGTCGCGATATCGATGTCGCGAATCCCCTCGCGGCAAACGGAGCCAACAGCGCGGATCACCTGGTTCCCTGTGGGATATCCATGGGTACTGTTGATCTGATTGAGCAGGTCGATGTCAACGAGGATCAACGACAACGGGTGTTGCAAGTGGCGGCCACGCGTCACCTCGTCGCGCAATGCTTCAGTGAAACGCCGCCGGTTTCCCAGCCCTGTCAATGGATCCGTGTCGGTGGTTCGACAGGTTATTGCATACAGTTGACCATAGGCAAACAGGGTGGCCATACTGGCCACGGCGAACGGTATGGTGAATTCCGCATATCTGACGTTCTCGAATCCCGGTCCCCAGCCAAAGCAAGCTAAGACCAACGGCAAGGCGATGATGAGCAGCGTCAATGGAACGTTAGCGCCGAACACGAAACCTCGCATCATCAGTAGCGGCATGGCGAGGAAATAGGCGAAGCCGGAAATTCCGTAGTTGGCGGCGCCCTGCAGGTGGCTCAGTATCAGTACGTATCCACTCTCCCAGGCGAGAATCGTCATCGATGCTGCCAACCACGCTAATGGCCAAGGCAGGCGGAAAGCCAGCGTCGCGAGATATGGCAACGCGGAGGGGAGAAAAAACGCGCGTAGCCAGACCGTGTGTTGCGCGCCCGTCGGATCGTGGGCGTAATCCCATGCCCACAAGGCCGTTCCCATCGCTGCCACGACGCTGGTCATCAGCGCATTCATCGCACGGTGTTCACGATACTCAATATCCCGGAACCGTTGATCGGCCCCGAGGGCTGAGGCGATCCGCGCCGTTGTAACACCCATGCCCAGACTCCCCGGCAGGCTCATTGTTAAGCGTCGATCGCTGGCATAAAGAAGGCAGGCATCTCCGGCGTCGTGGGTCCAGTTCGAGTTGTCGGAGTCCGGCTCGAACATGGCTTCAAGAATGGCTGGTTTTTTCCCCTTTTTCAATGGCTGATTTTTGCGTTTCCGACATGCGCATTGAGCGCGCAGCAACCGCCAGCGGAACCGGTCTGGCGAGGGAGCGGAGGGTGATGAGAAGTTGATGGCTTGAGAGTATGTGCGAGTGAAGCGATGGCCGAACACAGGGAAGGTGAGAGCCGACAAGAAGGGAAGAGACATTATCGGGTCAGGGAACATTCCATCACACGGGCGCCACTCAGCAGTCGTGGAGGGGGCTGCAACCGACCTCCCATAGCCGCTGCAGCATCGCGTCTTGATGGCCGCGGGCTGCCTATGTCTGCGCGTTGCCTAGCACGGCATGAAACATGGGTTGGCGTCGCGTAGTCGACTCGCCCCCTTCTTTTGCTGGCACTAAGGCCAGATAGCCCAGAAATGTGCCACTCTCGCACGTTTCCCAAGGGGTAGTGCATTGGGTTGAAACGCAGCAATCCGGCAGGCTGATCTCTGCAGCAAAGGGGATCGCACTCACGGGAATTCGGATGACCAGGTCGTCGCCTACGATCTGGCACATGGTGTCGACGGTCATGGTTGCATCCCCTCGACAGTAGGGGCCGTGATACCCGGCGTTGTCGACTTTCGTCCACGCAATACACTTCGGACTTGCTCGATACCCCGATGTGTTACTAGGATGGTTAGCGGAGTCTGCCGACTATGGGGCATGCGGCGGATCTCATCCAACACGGATTGCTTGGGAGCAACCCTATGTCGGTCGAAATATACCGGGGTTACATAATCGAGGGCCTCGCCAATCCAACGGGGGATGGCTTGTACGAATCGTGGGGATTCGTGCGAAATGGGGATCAATCGGCTCCTCAGTCTTTTGCAGAGTCCGCGGTGGCGCTCGGATGCTACGCAACCAGCCAATTCGCACAGGATCACGCAATTCTCTGGGCGCGGCGATACGTCGATAATCTGGTCGCCTGCGTCGGCCAATAGTGGCTTGCGCCCGGGCTTTGTCACGTTGGCCAGTGTATAGCGTAAGATTCCACCGATGCAAAAGACAAAGTCGCTCTATCGCGGCCATCGGTTTCCAGCGGCGATCATCAGCCAAGCTGTGCCCTGGTACTTTCGCCTTCAACTGAGCCTGCGCGACATCGCCTTTGGCTGCCTTGCCTACTACCAGGCGGCAAAGGCACCCACCGTCCGCTTCCAACGGTATCTGTTCGCCGTAGTCGCTAGCCTGGCGGTCTACGTCATCACCACTGGGCTATCGGCGTCCCAATCGAGAACGGTACAGTGCGATGTGGTTTAATGTCGGAGACCCCTGCGCGGATGCGGCGAGCGGCACGGCGTCGAAGTCGGCCAAGCAGACCGTTGCGCACGCGTCGCGCCAAGCTCACCGTCATCGAGCACATCCGCTTCAAGTATGCGGCCATGAAGAACGGTGAGTCCACCATCGTGACCGCCACCGCGCAGCCCTCGCCGTTACCCAAGAGCAACGCCAGCGCGGGCCTGCTCGCCAACATCCAGGTCAATACCTTTGTGGACCACTTGCCGATCCACCGGCAGGAGATGGGCTACGCCCGTCTGGGCATTCACCTGCCGCGTGCCACGCTGTGCGAATGGAAGCTGGGGGCTGCCGAGTTGCTGGAGACGCTCCTGCCATCCTCTCTGCTGGCAAAGCAGACTTTGCAGACTGACGATTGGGACGATCTGTTCGCGTTGCTTGCTTGGCAAACCGGGGACGTCCATGCACGGGCTATTGCCTTAGGGGCTTTGGCCCGAGATAGTGCGCCACGGCATGCTGGGCGCCGCCGCTTGCCGCGCCGTGGCTTTAACTGGCTGCGCGATCGCCACACTACGCTGCCTGAAACCTGACGCGGCGAAGCTATGCAGCGTGCATCCCAATGAACTGCGTGATGGCCGGCAGAATGCACTGGTGAAACCTTCGGCCGGCGAAAGTCCCATAGTGGCCCACGCCATCGACGACCACGTGCTTTCTGTGCTTGGGCGAAATGCCCGTGCATAGAAGGTGAGCCGCTTCAGTTTGATCTCGGCCCGTGATGTCGTCCTCGGCGCCTTCGATGGTCAGTAGCGCGACTTTAGTGATCGCCTCGAGGTGCACCCTACGGTTGCCCACTTCCATGCACCCTCTGGACAGGTGGTGCTCCTGGAAAACTTTCTGGATGGTTTCCAGGTAATACTCGGCGGGCACGTCGAGGACGGCATTGTATTCGTCGTAAAACTTGCGATGCAGTGCGGCCTCGTTTTGGTTTCCCTTGACCAGGTTACAGTAGAAGTCAAGGTGAGCGTCAGCGTGGCGTGACATGTTCATTGATACGAAGCCCGCGAGTTGAAGGAAGCCTGGATAGACCTGGCGTCCCATTCCTGGGTAGCGCGCGGGTACCCGCTCGATGACGTTTGCCTCGAACCAGGGGAGCGTGTACGTCTGCGCGAACTGGTTGACCGGTGTCGGGCTTACCCGCGTGTCGATGGGCGCGGCAATGAGTGTCATGGTGCGCGGCTGCGCGTGCTCGCTGTCCTCGGCCATCTGGGCTATCGCACAGAGCACTGGGACCCCTGGCTGACATACCGCTATGACGTGCGTGTCTGTACCGAGATATCTCATGAACCTTTTTAGGTATTCGACATAGCAGCCAAGGTCGAAGCGGCCAGCGTCAAGCGGGACAAAGCGCGCGTCGGTCCAGTCGGTGATGCAGACATCGTGCTCCGGAAGTAACGCTTCGACAGTCGGGCGCAGGAGCGTCGCGTAATGGCCGGAGAGCGGGGCCACCAGTAGCACCTGGGGACCGGGACAAGGCATGTCTTTCTTGAAACGCAGCAGCCGGCAGAAGGGCTCATCGATGAGCACTGTTTCCGTGACGGCCACCCTTTGTCCGGACACGATGACATCGTCAATGGCAAAGCCGGGCTTTCCGTAGCCTTTGGCAAGTCGGGAAAACGACTCGAGTGCAGCACCAGCTTCCCGCATCCCTGGAATCCAGGCGACAAAGTTGCCCCAGAAGTTGACTGTCTGGTGGCTTGCCTCGGCCATCAGTCCAAGCGGTTCAAAAGACTGAAGCGCCAGTTCCCGCAATCCGTAGAGCGCCATTGAAGTTCTCCGCCGATAAAGAAGGCCTGGTTCTCAGTGGACCAGGGTCAGGCCAATGCAGTTAAGGCAGGCGGCAATTTGTTGCCATCGAGCGACTGGTATAGCGCTGCGAGGACTTCGGCCCACGTGGCGCGCGCGGCAGGCATGCACGGCTTCGCCCAACGCGTTCAGTTGGGCGGCGAGCTCGCGCACGCGATGGTTCAAGCGGACGATCTCTTTGCTGACCTTACTTATGCTGCGTGCGGCCCAAATATCGTCGGCGACGAAAAAACTGGCTGCGCCTGACGCCGGCAGGACTGACGAGGAGCGTCCGGCATAGGGCACGAGCGGATCGACTGAGTACTGCATGCGGCGCTTACCGTTTAAATTCACCGAGACTGCATCGCAGTGCAGGGGGAGAAGGTAATGGTAAATTTACATTATTTACATTCAGTAACACATTCGTTTTAACCCTAACCGGATCCTTTTCAATAGCGGGATGCGAATCGGATCCTGGACTGAAACTCAGGCGCTGCATGACTTCCCGCGTAGGATGTGGTGTTTTCGACGCAGTTAGGAGTGGCGCGGCGGGATGCCTTAGAGATCGCAATTGCTACGGCATAGGGTAAACATTTCTGATGCATTTGTAACAATTGGATGGGCGGAAAAATTGCCTTTCTACCTCCGCTGGCGAGAGGATTGCACCACCCTACTGGGTAACAGTCTTTCGGAAACTGTCTTCAGCAATTCGCTAGCATGCCGCACCTTGTGACACGAGCAGCACATCTGAGTGGTCTGCAACGAATGCGGTTTGAGCCAACAATCCCCACCTCGACAATGTTGGCCATAAGAGTCCCGACGGCATCAGCGCGTTGATGCGGTACACCAGCAGCGTCGCCTTGAACTGGCCAACGTCGTTGGGGTAGAACCCTGCGGCCCGACATTCGTCTCGCTTACCGTGTCGTCGTCGAACACACGATGCATTTGATGCCGTCGAGATGCCCCACCTCCAGCATGGCATGATGGAGCCGTGCCAGATTGGGCAGCAACGCGCTGCCGGTACCACCGGCGCCGCCAACCAAATACGCACCAGACGTCTTCGAGCATCTCATCCGGGATGTGGTGAGCATTGCCATCACGCCACCCTCCTTGCCGCCGTCGCTGGATACCAGTCAGTCCGAACCTTTTCGATCTTCTCGGAGATCCCTCTGGCACAAAGGCGCAGGGATAGCGACGGGACAGCGGCAAGGCAATTGCCGATCACGAACGCGAACTGCACGTCATGCTGGTCGTCCTAATCGTCTGTCAATGCGAAGAACACCAGCGCGGCGCCGTGATAGTGGCAGTCCAACACCAGTACCTCGTTGGCGGCAAACACGGATCGCTCGTAATCCAAGTGGCTGCGACCGTGTGAGCGGATCGTGACAGGTGACAGGGGCAAGGCGCAAGTCCGCGTTCCACATGACCCAGCCGGCAGTCTCGTTGGGCATGGCTGCCGTGGCCATCTCGGCAAACTGCCCGATCAAGTGGACGGGAATCTTCCCGCAGCGCATGTCGGTCGCTTCGACAGCCAGGCCATAAGGCACGGCGGTCTTTACGTCGTACGTGCCGATCCGGACACGCAGTGAAGATCCGATAATCTACCCGTTGCTGGGCGCATGATCTGCCACGTGGTTGATCCCGAATCGATGAATGTGCTCCGGCTTGACTTGCGCCAGTTTGAATACTGATGCAGCGAATCGATCCGGCAGGAAAGTCCGTGCGACACGAAAACACGTATTGTTCGCGTGGCCGACGCCAGGCCGCAGACCTGGTCAAAGTAGACCTCATTTGCTTGAACTCGTCCTGTATCGACTGGGGCGTGAACTCCGGTGGCGGGAGTATATCCGCTCGTGCACGCAGCACGATGAGCAAATGCTTGAGAGCTGCTCGCACCTCGTACCGGCAACGAATAAGCTGGCGCACCGCGCGTGAGTACGCTGCCCGTCCAGCCACGCCCGCGCCTGCGGCCGTAGGGTAACTTCATTGTCCATGATGTCTCTCCTCATGAAAGCAAAACGCCTTCTGAGGAAAGCACTTTTATTATGCGCAGTCCATCACCGGACGAGGCGATGGAACGTCAGCCGAGGCAAGGCGTAACGAGCGTCCGTTGGGCGTAACCCTGCATATTCCCGAGCTGCGCATGCTTCCCTCCGGTCGTGAAGAGGCGGATGTCGCCTTCTTACCCACGTGACGGAATTATGCAGAGTTCGCGCGGGTCTGCGGTCGCTTAGCACTCGTTGCGCTGGCTCCGTTACTGTGCATAGGAAGACGCTCTTGCTGAACATAATAAATGGTGCTTTGCTCGGGTTGCTCTATTGCCCCAGAGGAGAGCTACCATGGACAAGCATCCTGCGCTCGGAGTTCGATCCTGGAATCGGCTCGAAGAGAGCGCTCTTCCACCGAGTCGCCACGCGAGAGCCGGGCTAGCTACAGCGCGTTCGGACGTTGAGTTCAAGCACCATGTGTACCGTCTCGAGGGTGAGCCGCCGAAGCGCGCGGCCTCACATGCCTGAACACGGTCAGCAGGGTTTACGCCTAGAACCGCAAGCACCCAAAATTAGGGGAAATATTCTAGAATGCCCCGGATTGGTGCGCCGCACAAACGGTGGCATCCCCAGTGGTGAAACCCTCGACCATGTGTGCGCGATACCAAACTTGCCTGTCGTCCATCAGACACGCGCCCGTCGAGCTACAGGAGAGAGCAGCAATGAGTGTTATCGACCAAGAGCCATGGCTTGCCGCCCAACGAGCTAACGTCGCAAATCTGTTCGCCCTGACAAACAAGGCATTTGAAGGCTTTCACAAGCTGACCGAACTGAACCTGGAGGCGACCAAGTCTACGATCGCCGAAAGCCAGGACTGCCTGCAACAGGCAGTGGACGGCAAAGACTTGCGGGAACTGTTCACGATGCAAGCCAGCCTGGCCCAATCGGCGACCGAAAAAGCCATCTCGTACAGCCGTCAGGTCTACGACATCGTGACAAATACCCAGGCCGAAATCGGGAAAGTGGCGCAAGCACAATATGAACAGCACAGCCGCGACGCGCAAGTGCTGCTCGATAATTTCGTGAAGAACGCGCCGGCCGGTTCGGAAGCCGCCACCGCGCTGCTGCAATCCGCGTTCTCGGCCGCCCAAGGCAGCTATGAATCAGTGCAGCAGGCCGCCAAGCAAGCGGTCGAAGTTGCCAGAACCAACTTTGATGCGGCGGCCAACGCTGCGTCGGAGGCTGCTCAGCAAGCCGACGCACGAGCGCCGCGCACCGCAAAGCGGTAGTACTTGCGTACGCTGCGCAATGGCACTGCGCGTTGCGCAGCGCCGTGCTCCTGCAGGTGGGCTAAGCGCTCCGAACCTCCAACGGATTCGGATGGCATCCGGAGCTTAAGCGCAGCTCTCCGGAACGTTTCGTTCCGGCATCGCGCTCCCCCAAACAAATCCATCCCCGATGTTCCGATTGGAGGGCGCCCGGCTACTGCCTGCACGGGCGGGGAAATTCAATCCTACAAAACCAGAAGTCGGAAAAACCGGCGAGCTCGTCAGCCAAGGCTGAGTGCGTCCACCTTGCCGCGTGCCGGGTGGCCAGCTCGAAAGCCGATGGCAATTTACTCGGGACGACCATGGGGTGTCAGGGGTCGGTCAACTTTAGGATTAGAGGTAGTATGACGGAACGAATCGCAGTAGTGACAGGCGGCATGGGCGGCCTGGGAGAGGCTATCAGCATTAAGCTGCACGACGCGGGCTATACCGTGGTCGTGACCCACTCGCCAGAGAACCCGAACGTGCAGAGCTGGCTTGCTGCCATGGCTGCCGCCGGCCGGGAGCTGCGCGCGTATCCGGTGGACGTGGCCGACTACGACGCGAGCCAGGCCTGCATGGCGAAGATCCTGGCCGACATGGGTCGGGTCGACATCCTGGTGAACAACGCCGGCATCACCCGCGACATGGCCTTCAAGAAAATGGACAAGGTGAACTGGGACGCCGTGATCCGCACCAATCTTGACTCGGTGTTCAACGTCACCAAGCCGCTGTGCGAGGGCATGATCGAGCGGGGCTGGGGCCGCATCATCAATATCGCCTCCATCAATGGCTCCAAGGGGGCCTTCGGTCAAACCAACTATGCAGCCGCTAAGGCCGGCATGCACGGTTTCACGAAGTCGCTGGCGCTGGAAGTGGCAAGAAAGGGCGTGACGGTTAACACCATCTCTCCCGGTTACCTCGCCACCAAGATGGTCACCGCCGTGCCGCAGGAGATCATGGAGACAAAGATCCTGCCGCAGATTCCCGTCGGCCGTCTCGGCAAACCAGAAGAGGTGGCGGCCCTGGTCGCGTATCTGTGCTCAGAGGACGCGGCTTACGTGACCGGATCCAATATCGCCATCAACGGCGGGCAACACATGCAATAAACGATGGGCGGGACGCGGTAGTGTCCGCTACCGCGTCCCGCCCGCGCGTTTCCTGCGCGTTGCGGGGGCCGTGTGCGGCGCGGCCCCGTCTGTCTGGTGTGGGTTGGGTGTGTCGCCGGCTATGCCGCCTTGGCAAACGGAGCGTCGAACTCGGGCGGTCGGCCTTGTTGGCGTTTCCGCTGGCTGTGCTCGTGCAACGTCGACTTCATGCGTCGAAGCAATGTACTGAGCGCCGCGCGCTCCTGACGGTCAAGCGGGGCGACGGAGACAGAGTGAAGCGCGCGCACGGACTGGCTCACCCGTGCCACACGCGCCATCGCCTCGGGCGGAACAAACGGCTCGGCCGTTTGAGGGGCTGAGGTGAGCGCCACCCACCCGGTGGCATGCAATTCGGCGAGCAAGCGTTCGGCTTGCTCAGCATCGATCAGCAGCGGCCCAAGATAGTCCTCGTGGCGCACGAACTCGCCATGCATGATGGCACGCAGCAGGACCCATTTCACATAATTGATCCCGTACACCGAGAGTTCCTGATTCAGTACGGCCTGCCAGGCTTTGACGGTGTCGACCAAGTCGAAAACGACCGGCTCATGCGATTCTTGTGCCAAAGACTTCATATTCTTGTCTTGTCCCCCTCTCGTGTTTGTCCGCAAATTCCGGCCCTGGTCGGCCCGGCGCCGGTGTGCTGCAGCGCTAGCTGGTGTCAGCAGGTGGGCGCTGATCTTTTCTGCCGGGGAGCGAACATAGCAGAAAAATACGGCAGAAAAATGAAATGAAGGGTTTTCCCTGTGTGCCTCAGGTGGCCAATCTGGCATCGGCACTTCCAAGCCAACTCGCGTGAGTGGCAATCGCTACACAGCAGTGAGAGCGGGAGCGATGGGTCAAGCAGGTTGGATGTCGAAATTCACCGCAGCATAGAGTGCATTGCACGCCCAGATCTCGTTGCCATCTCGGTAGAACACCACAACACGCTTGCCATCGCTGACACAACGCGCTTGCGGAAAAAGTGCTGCATGGTCCTTTGCCAAAGCCTGCATTGGCGTGCGCTCGCGGCAGGTTGCCCAATAGTGGCCGGGTGGAAGGGCGGTAGGTGCTTCCGGGTCGAGCTTCATTGGAGACGCTTGCAGGATTTCCGGCGGATGTCAGAACAGTAGGTTTCGCGAATCTGAAGGCAAGTGAATCTTATGTCTGATGTAAGCCGAATCAAAAATGCTCCAGATTTGAAACTGCCGTCGGCACGAGGGATAATCTAAAAATGTAGCAATTGCACTACTAGACTGAGGCAGCCGTCAATTCCCGGCTCAAGGAACGCAGCGGTCTAGCCGACCGCGCTTGAGCGGTGATGAAACGTCTTCAAGCTCGCGACACTTGTGACCGTCAGGTCAGGCTATTCTTCATCGCGCCCCAACCCCGTTGCGTTTGGACGAGCGCAACGCCTCTGCGACCGCGTCCCTGACCTGACGACGCGTACCCGCCTCGAGCAATGCTTCGCCGTAGCTCAAGCCATCAGCGAGCTGCATGAACTGCTCGTCTGTGGGGGAGATTTCCAGCACCTGCTGCATGAGGGAGGCGACTTCGAGAAGTACGCGTCGGGCCTGTTCGATAGTGTCTGCGACTGCTGCCGTCTTGTCAGTAGCCAATAGAAGCCCGACGGCCAGTACAGTGTCGATGGCGGCCACGTCGTCCAGCGTCGTGTTGCCTCGGCGGAAGGCATCCAGCGCGAGGCGCGCCTTCAACTGGAACGTGATGAGCGCACCATCTCTAAAGCCATACGTTATGGGAAGGGCAGCTACCGCGTTGCCCTGCTTCTTGTAATACCGAGGCTGTCGCCTGGCCATTTTTATGTTCGCAGAATAGACCTGACAAAAATTATGCACTCCTCGGGAGCTTTCTGGAATGGGGAAAACGCTGTATCGGAATTCCGAGAGCGGAACTTGCCATTTTGAAGAGGGGGCGCAGAGTTGGTTGCGAGAGGCTGTTAATGCCACCCCTTTCAAGGTGACGAAAATTAGGGCACCCTCCGTGTTCTCGAACAGAAACCGGAGTCAATGGCGTGGTAGTGGACGCAGTGGTGGAACGCTTTCTCGAACACAGCCCGATCAGCGTGATGGCGCGCCTGGGGTTGCAACGCGCCCTTGATCCGGCCTGGATCGACCAGCTGTTCGAGCAAGAGCGTGAAACGCAGTACACGCGGGAGCTATTGTTCTCGACGACGGTGGAAATCATGTCACTGGTCGCCGTGGGGCTGCGCCCGTCGGTGCATGCGGCGGCCAAGGCCAGTCCGGCGCTGCCGGTTTCCATCACCGCGCTATACGACAAGATCAGCCGGACCGAGCCCGGACTGGTTCGTGCCCTGGTGCAAGGCAGCGCGCGGCGGCTGGGGCCGGTCGTGCAACCGATGTTGCGCAAGCAGCCACCCTCGGTGGACGGCTATCGCCTGCGCATCGTGGATGGCAGCCATTTGCCGGCGAGCGAAAAGCGCCTGAAACCATTACGTGGGTTTCGGGGCGCAGCCTTGCCGGGGCAGTCATTGGTCGTCTATGACCCGGACATAGCGATGATCGTTGATCGGTGCTCAACAGTGAGATTCGTTCGTTGAGCCAACCGCGCGCGGCGCTGCTGGCCTTCGGCGTGGCGGCGCTCGCGTATAACGTACTGAGCGTGATTGCGACTGCGGTGAGAATCCGGCATGAGCTGGATAGCGACATCGAGCTCTCACCGTATTACCTCGCCAGCGAAATCCGGGCAACTTATGCCGGCATGATGATCGCGGTGCCGCCCGAGGTGTGGCAGGCCTATGACCTCCTCACCCCAGCTCAGCTCGGTCGCGAGTTGATCAAGATGGCGACGCACGTTGATCCCCGCGCGATGCGCAAACATACGCGGGGACCGAAAGCGCCGAAGAAGAACGGCTATGTGGCCGGATGCGTAGCACGGCGGCATGTTTCTACCGCCCGTGTCATCAAGGCTGGACGTGTCGTCTAATCACCTTGAAAGGGGTGCCTCTTAGACCGTCTCGGCTAGACCCCAGCAACTCCCTTTCCTGAGCAATCTACTTCGTCGGCAGAGCTTGGCGCTGACGAAAAGCGGCGAGCCTAGTGACAGCCACCACAGGACTCGCGTGACCACAACCAACCTTCAACGGAGGTTTGTCATGGCTAGTGCCATTTTACTGTCCCACCCCCTCCACACCCTGTCACAGGGCACTGACCTGTCCTGCGTCCTCGACCTTGAAGACCCCTACCGCATGCCCTTGGAGCGGCTGGAGGACCTGATTATGGCCCAGCTTGCAGACGAAATCCGCGCCTACCTCTTCGGCCTGTACGACATGCGCCGAGCGGCAATCTACGCAGGGGGTGTCCGATGACACGAGCGCTATTACCTTTGGATCGTCGGCGTAATCTGTGGGTAGTTTGATGCGATTCAGGAGGGACAGAGGAAGCGATAGAGTTTCTTGCAGGTGGCGTCAAAGGCGTTCTGCCCGTGCTCGGAGAGGTGTCTGGAAAGCGGACCACCGAACTCCTGGATCTGATTGAGAAGCAAGGTGCGGGCATCCATCGCAGCTGAGTCTGTGTCGACGTGACGAACTTCGATGAGATGGCCCCCAAGCATCCAAAGGTGATCGCGGTGGCGGAGCAACGTTTTGCGGGCATACCCGTGGGTCAGCAGGTGTTGCAAGAAAGGCGTGAAGACCGTCACGAGCGCCTGTCCGAACGGGATGTCCTCGTCCTCGAAGCGCCATGAGGCAGCCCAGTTCTGCAAGTCCGGGACGTAGCGTTCCAGTGCGTCCGGATCTGAGGCAACAATAGCGTCTTTACCGATTCCCGCGCGCTTGCTAACCATGTTGCTGACCCGCCTGCTCAATGCCTGTCATCATTTTCCCGGCTTCGTTTATGAAAGTGCCCGGCTGTGCGAGTCGTCCAAAACCATCGAGATCGACGTGCGGCCACGCAAGGGTTCGAAGCCGATCTGTTCGTGTTGCAACCGGCCTGGCAGCGGCTATGACACGCTCGTTTTCGACCAAAAATTTAAAAATGCCCGCCGAAGCGGGCTTCCATCGTGCGATGACGATCAATAATCGGCGGCCAGCCGCAGTGTTGCGGCGCGGGTCGTTGGCGCCATAGAAGCGATTGTTGCCCCCCCGGCTTGCCGTTGAGCGACGGCACGCCGACGATGATCGCAATCAGATGGTTGGCAGGCAGCCGCGGCGAGATTGGCTGCAGTGCTCGACCGCTGGGGAAGACTCTCTGCGGCGGCTGCCCCCGTCATGTCCATACATTTCTCATCCATCGGAAGGATGGTCTAGGCGCGGGCAATCAACGGATGATCAGGTGTCCGGGGGAAAACCCGCAGACCTTTCGTTCGGTGCATGTTGTGGATGGGCTGGATGAACACAGGCGCGGGGCCCGGCAGTTCATCGGGCGGCGGCGGTGCGACGCTATCACGATTGCGGGGGAGGAACGTTCCATGTCCAAGGTCGCTGGAGGATTGCCTCCGAAAGCCGCTCGTCGCCGGCTATTGAAAATGGGCTTCGCCACCACGGGAGCTTGCCTGCTGCCGGCGCAACCCGGCGCTGCGGCTGTGGCGGCAAATGTCGCATCGTCCGATGTGCGCAGCCCGCCGACAACGCCTTTCGTCGTCCCGCTGCCGGTGTTTGCTCCCAAAGCCACGACGACGCTTGACCCGGCACCGGGCATCAATGCCGGCGTGGGCGAGGTCGGACGCGTGGCGCATCAGCGATGGAACGAATTCCTGCCCAGGAAATTCTACGCATTGCACGTCCAGGAAGCCCTGCATTCCTTTCACCCCGAGTTGCCGACGCAGCCGATCTGGGGCTATGACGGCAAGGTCCCCGGTCCGACTTTCGTGGCGCGCTATGGCGAGCCGGTACTGGTGCGCATCTATAACGACCTGCCGCTGGACCATGTCGGGTTCGGCATGCCGGAAATTTCCACCCATCTGCACAACGGGCATATCGCGTCCGAGAGCGACGGCTTCCCCGGCGACTGGTACAGCGTGGCAAAGGTGGATCCCCGGGGATTCCTGACGCATCCGGGCCGCTACAAGGATCATCATTACCCGAACATGTTCGCCGGCGGTGATCCGCGCGAGGCCCTGGGCACGCTGTGGTATCACGATCATCGGATCGATTTCACCTCGCAGAACGTGTACAAGGGCCTGGCCGGCTTTTATCTGCTGTTCGATGACATCGATTCCGGCGATGAGCACGACCCCAACCCCAACGCGCTGCGTTTGCCGAGCGGCGTGGGCGTCTATGACATCCCCCTGGTGTTCCAGGACAAGCAGTTCGATTCCAGCGGCTTCCTGTTCTTCGACCAGTTCAACACCGATGGCATCCTGGGGGACAAGTTCTGCGTGAACGGCAAGGTGCAGCCATTCTTCGCGGTGGAACGCCGCAAGTATCGCTTCCGCTTGCTCGATGGCGGGCCTTCGCGCTTCTATGAATTCTTCTTGAGCTACAAAGGCGTCGACCAGGCCTTCACGTACATTGCGAACGACGGCAATCTGCTCTCGGCGCCGTTGAGCATGAAGAGCGTCAGGCTGGGCGTGGCCGAACGCGCCGACATCGTGATTGATTTTTCCCAGTATCCGCAGGGCAGCCAGTTGTACTTGGTCAACCGCCTGGAGCAGGTCAACGGCAGGGGGCCGACAGGCAACCTCCTCTCGCCCGGCACGCAAATCCTGCGTTTCGATGTCGGGGGTGATCCGGCCCACCCGGACATGAGCGTCGTGCCGAAAAAGCTGCGCGAGCAGCCACCCATTGATCTGGCCCAGGTGGTCAAGACCAGGACGATCAAGCTGGACCGGTCCAACGGCCAATGGACCGTCAACGGTGGCATATTCGACCCCGAGCAGCCGAGCGCGTCTCCCCGGCAAGGAACCGCCGAGATCTGGGTGATCCAGCCCAATGGGGATTGGTCACATCCATTCCATCTTCATCTCGAGGAAGGGCGGATCCTGTCGCGTAACGGCAAGCCCCCGCCGCCGCACGAGCGCGGGCGCAAGGACATGTACGTGGTCGGCCCGGGGGAAGAGCTCCGTCTGTTTATCCAGTTCCGGGATTTTCTCGGGCGATACCCGGCGCACTGCCACAACCTGCTCCACGAAGACCACGCCATGATGTTGCGCTTTGACGTTGTTCGCTAGACGCTTCCTGTCCGGCCCCTGTCCGGCAAGCGGAGATGCCACCATGATGACTAGACGCATTGTTCTCGGCGAGCTGGGCGCAGGCCTGTTGAGTCCCGCGGTGGCCGCCGCCGGGCCTCAGTCTCGGGCCGGTGGCAGCCCGCCCGCGGGCTATTTTCCCAACGCGATCTTCGAGACGCACGACGGCCGCAAGGTCCGGTTTTACGATGACCTGATCAAGGATAAGGTGGTCGTGATCAATATGCTGCTGACCGAATGCGGCGAAGGGGTTTGTCCGGCGATGACGGCCAACCTGGTGCGCGTGCAAGAGGCCTTGGGCGAACGCGTGGGCCGCGACATCTTCATGTATTCGATCACGCTGCGCCCGGAGTTTGACACGCTGCCGGTGTTGAAGGCCTATGCCAGGCAGTTCGGCGTCAAGCCGGGCTGGAGCTTCATGCGCGGCGAGCCGCAGGACACGGAAATCATCCGTCGCAAGCTGGGATTCTACGACCTGGACCCCAAGGTGGATGCCGATGTGCGGCAACACACCGGCTTGGTGCGCATCGGCGACGCGCCGCACGATCACTGGTGCATGATGCCGGCGTTCAGCTCGCCGCGACAGATCGTGAGTACCATCCTGAGTGTGTAGTCTGGCCTCGCTCTTTCTCATGCGGGTTCAAGAGCAGTAGTCACGTCTAGGAAACGACCCACAGATTTCCCCGACGAGCCTTTTAGGCTCGTCGGGGAAATCTGTGGGTGAAAGAGGATGCGCGGCTAGCCAAGTGAAGCCCGATTGAGGTACTGATAGAGCTTGCGACAGGTTGCATCAAAGGATTTTTGTGCGGACTCGGAGATAGCTGGCCAGATGAGAGGGCCGCCGTCTTCCTCGATGAGCTTGTCCAGGAGGGTTGCCACAGGGAGGGTAAGGAGGTCGGGATCTTCATGGCGTCGTCGGATCATCTCGCCGCCGAGCATCCAGATGAGATCGCGGTGCCGAAGCAAGGTCTTGCGTGCGTATCCCAAGGTTGGGAGATGCTCAAGGAAAGGCGTGAGTA
>NZ_JBIUHC010000086.1:0-42575 GCF_044627735.1 Cupriavidus sp. CuC1
CGGCGCGGCGCGCGGTGCGGCCGCAGCGCATGGCGCGGCTGCTGGACCGGTTACCGGTGGGCATGCTGCAAGGGCTGGCGGACGAGGGCTGGCTCGATGGCATCGGTTGCCGGACCGTGGGCGAGGTGCGGGGCCTGCCACGCGCCGGCCTGCGGCGCCGGCTGGGGCCGGACCTGCTGGCGCGGCTGGACCAGGCCTATGGAGAGGTGCCGGTGCGCTTTACGTGGTTCAGCGCGCCAGCCACCTTCTCGCAGCGCATGGAGCTGCCGGGCCGAACCGAATCCGTCCAGGGCGTGATGGCGGGCGCGCAGCGCTTGCTGCTGGCGCTGGCCGGCTGGCTGGCCGTGCAGCAGGCGGGTGTGACGCATCTCGTGCTGCGGCTGGAGCATGAGCGCTACCGGCTCGGCACCGAGACGCCGGCCACGCCGGTGACGATCAGCCTGGCGCAGCCCAGCCGCGATCCGGCGCACTTGTCCAAGCTGCTGCAGGAGCGGCTGGACAAGGTGCAGTTCCGCGTGCCGGCGGTGAGCCTGCTGCTGGTGGTGGAGTCGGTCCAGACCTGCCTGCCGCAGAGCGATGCGCTGTTTCCCGAGCCGGGCGGCACGCCGGCGGAGCTGGGCCGCGTGCTCGATACGCTGATGGCACGGCTGGGCCGGGAGAACGTCCTGCAACCGCAGCCGCTGGCGGACCACCGGCCCGAGCGCGCCAACCGCTGGTGCCCGGTGGATGAGATGCCGGCCCGCGCCTCGCGCGAGGCGGCGCGTGCCCCGGCGGGCATGCCGGAGCGTCCGCTGTGGCTGATGGAGCAGCCCAACGCGCTCACCGTGCAGCGCCATCGGCCTTGTCACGGCGGGCCGCTGACCTTGCTCTCGCGGCCGGAGCGCATCGAATCCGGCTGGTGGGACGGCGCGCTGGCCACGCGCGATTACTTCGTTGCGGAGCGGGCGGACGGGCTGCGTTGCTGGGTCTATCGCCAGCGCCCCGGGCGCGAGGAAAGCGGCGAGTACCGCTGGTTCCTGCACGGCTTGTTTGCCTGAGCGTTTGCCTGAGTCTTTGCCATGTCGAGCCAGCCAGCCACCCCTTCGTTTTCTGCTTTGCCGCCGGCGCTTTGCGCGCTGCTGCCGGCGTTGCCCGACTATGTGGAGCTGCATTGCATCTCCAATTTCACGTTCCTGGACGGGGCGTCGCATCCGGTCGAGCTGATCGAGCGTGCGTTTGCGCTCGGCTATCGCGGCCTGGCGCTGACCGATGAATGTTCGGTGGCGGGCACGGCCCGCGCGCACCACGCGCTCAAGGACCTGCGCGAACGCACCCGCGATGCGGCCGAGCGCAGCGCGGCACGGCTGGCCGCCGGACTGGATGAAGATGAGGACGAGCCCACGGACGAACCGGAGGAGGGCGACCACGAAGACGGCGAGCATCAGGCGGACGGCGAATTCCCCGCCGTGCCGGACGCCACTGCCACCGGGAGCGCCGATGAAGCCATGCAGGCCCGCCTGCGCCGCCATGAACGCCTGCTAGCCCTGGCCCGTGCCGCGCAGGATTTCCGCCTGCTGATCGGCAGCCGCTTCACGCTCACCGACCACGCGGGCCAGCCCGTGCTGCGGCTGGTGCTGCTGGCGCAGGATAGGGAGGGCTTTGGCAACCTCAGCGAGCTGATCACGCTGGGCCGCACACGCGTGCAAAAGGGCGCCTATGCGCTGCATCCCGACGACATCGCCGCGCCGCAGCCGGACCAGGCCCACCTGCGCGGCATGCCTGATTGCCTGGCGCTGCTGCTGCCCGCGTATTGCCCGGACCCCGCCGAGCTGCTGCAGCATGCCCAATGGATGCAGCAGACGTTTGGCGAGCGCGGCTGGATCGCGCTCGAGCAATTGCAGGGCTATGCCGATGCCACGCACCGGCTGCGGCTGGAGCAAGCCGCAGCGCTTACCGGCGTGCCCCTGGTGGCATCCGGCGCGGTGACCATGCATGTGCGCTCGCGCAAGCCGCTGTCGGACGTGCTGAGCGCGATCCGCGTGGGCCAGCCGCTGGCCGAGTGCGGCATGGCGCTGGCTCCCAATGCCGAGCAGCACCTGCGCATGCGCCAACGCTTGTCGCGCCTGTACCCGCGCGAGGCGCTGGCGCAGACGCTGCGGGTCGCCGCATTGTGCGATTTCTCGCTGGCGTCGCTGCGCTACGAGTACCCGGAGGAGCTGGTGCCCCCGGGCGAGACGCCGTTTGGCTACCTGCGCCGCGAGACCATGAAAGGCGTGCTGCGGCGCTTTCCCAAAGGCCTCAGTCCGAGATGGCGCAAGCAGCTGAAGGAAGAGCTCGCGCTGATCCGCGAGAAGCAGTACGAGCCGTTCTTCCTCACCGTGCACGACATCGTGCGCTTTGCCCGCAGCCGCGGCATCCTGTGCCAGGGGCGCGGCTCGGCCGCCAATTCGCTGGTCTGCTATTGCCTGTTCATCACCGAGGTGGATCCGGAGGATGCCAACCTGCTGTTCGGCCGCTTTCTCTCGCGCGAGCGCGACGAGCCGCCGGATATCGATGTGGACTTCGAGCACCAGCGGCGCGAAGAAGTCATCCAGTACATCTACGAGAAATACGGCCGCCACCGCGCTGCGCTGGCGGCGTCGCTGATCACCTATCGCTCGCGCAGCGCGCTGCGCGACGTGGGCCGGGCGCTGGGCATCGATGCCAGCGTGATCGAGCAGGTGGTCAAGGGGCAGGCGTGGTGGGATGGCGGCAAGACCTTCCTGGAGCGCATTTCGCAGTACGGGCTGGACCCGGACGCGCCGGCGGTGCGGCAGTGGGCCAGCCTGACCACGCAGCTGCGCGGCTTTCCGCGCCATCTGTCGCAGCACGTGGGCGGCTTTGTCATTGCGCGCCACAAGCTGTCGCGGCTGGTGCCGATCGAGAACGCGGCCATGGAAAACCGCAGCGTGATCCAGTGGGACAAGGACGACCTGGAGTCGCTCGGCCTCTTGAAGGTGGACGTGCTGGCGCTTGGCATGCTCTCTGCCATCCGGCGCGCGCTCGCGATGATCCCCACGCGCTCGGGCGCGCCGTACCGGATGGAAGACGTGCCCAAGGAGGATCCGCAAACCTACGACATGATCTGCGCCGCCGACACCATCGGCGTGTTCCAGGTGGAGTCGCGCGCGCAGCAGTCGATGCTGCCGCGCCTCTTGCCGCGCAAGTATTACGACCTGGTGGTGGAAGTCGCCATCGTGCGGCCCGGGCCGATCCAGGGCGGCATGGTGCATCCCTACCTGAAGCGGCGCGAGCAGGTGCGGCGCACCGGCAAGCCCCCCGTGTATCACAACCAGGTGATCAAGGACGTGCTGGGCCGCACGCTCGGTGTGCCGATCTTCCAGGAGCAGGTGATGCAACTGGCCATCGACGCCGCCGGCTTTACGCCGGGGCAGGCCGACCATCTGCGCCGCTCCATGGCGGCGTGGCGGCGCAAGGGCGACCTCAAGCAGCACCAGGATGCGCTGGTCAAAGCGCTCACCCGCAACAACTACCCGGAGGCTTTTGCGCTGGCCATCTGCAAGCAGATCGAGGGCTTTGGCGAATACGGTTTCCCGGAAAGCCATGCCGCCAGCTTCGCCAAACTGGTCTATATCAGCGCGTGGATCAAGTGCCACCATCCGGCGGCCTTCCTGTGCGCGCTGCTCAATAGCCAGCCGATGGGGTTCTACTCGGCGTCGCAACTCGTGCAGGATGCGCGTCGGCACCACGTGCGCACGCATCCGGTGGACGTGACGGTGAGCGGCTGGGAAAGCACGCTGGAGCCTGCGGCGAGCGGTGCGGCAGCGCGCGCCCGCCAGCGCGCTCAGCCGGTGGTGCGGCTTGGCCTGAACCGCGTGAACGGCATGCGCGAGGCAGCGGCCGGGCGCATCGAACGGGCCCGCGCCGAGGCGCCGTTCGCCAGCGTGGAAGACCTGGTGCTGCGCGCGCGGCTGGACCGGCACGACATCGATGCGCTGGCCGCGGCCGATGCGCTGGCCAGCCTCGCCGGGCATCGCCGCCAGGCGCGCTGGCAGGCCCGCGCCGCCGCGCTGCAGGCCGCGCATCACGACCTGCTCTATGAGGCGCCGCCGGCCGAGAGCGAGCTATCGCTGCCGGCGCCGCGCCTGGGCGAGGAGGTGGCGGCCGATTACGCCAGCACGGGCCTGTCGCTCAAGTCGCATCCGCTGGCGCTGCTGCGGCCGCGGCTCGCCGCGATGCAATACGCCACGGCGCAGGACTTGTCCCGCTGCGGCAACAACCGGCAGGTGCGCGCCTGCGGCATCGTCACGGTGCGGCAGCGGCCATCCACGGCCGGCGGCACCATCTTTACGTCGATCGAGGACGAGACCGGCGCCATCAACGTGATCCTGTGGCCCGACCTGATCGAGCGCCAGCGCAAGGAAGTGCTGGGCGCGAAGCTGTTGGGGGTGATCGGCACGTGGCAGCGCCAGGGGGAGGTCAGGCATCTTGTGGCACAGGAACTGGTGGACCTGAGCCCGCTGCTGGGCCGCCTGATGGTGTCCAGCCGCGATTTTCACTGACTATTCACCGCGCTACGACGTTATTGCGCGGGCGCCTCTTGCCCACGTGCCTCCCAGCGCCGCGTGCGGTTCATCTCCCCCTGCCAGCCGACCGCGCGCAGCAGCGCGTAGCCGTGCTCGGTAATGCGCGGACACCAGCGGTCGGCCGCGCATTCCTCCAGCGACACGAGGCCGCGTTCGAGCAGTGCTTCCAGGTCCACGGGATCGAGTTCCAGTCGATCCTGTACATCGTGGACCAGCAGCAAGGTGGCAAATTCGTGGGGGCTTAACATCGCCATCTCCTGGGGTTGAAATCCTGATCGTGCGGCCCGGCAGGGGCAGAACCTGCCTACGGAAAGACAGTGCTCAGCGGCATTGGTTCAGGTGTTTCTAATCATCCTTGCCAGCCCGCCGCGCTGCTTTCGCGGTCCCTTCGTTGTACGTCGGTTTTGCGTCTGTATTGTGTCAGCCTGATCTCCGCTCCTTGCTCTCATGGGTTGGTTCTTCGCCCGTTTAGCGGGCATCCTGCACCTGCTTTGTGCCGTTTCCGCCCCGCCCTTGTGCGTGCGAAAAAAGTCGCGAAAACGCGCTTCAGTCAGCGTTGAGCCGGCCGATACAAGACCCATGCAAGCGAATTATTCGGGATCCTCATGGCCATTTTTCTCTCCCCCGCCGTGCGCCTGATGGCGCGCCTCACCATTACCCGCAAGCTGCTGTTGCTGGCCATCCTGTTCCTCATTCCGCTCGGCGGCGCGCTCTATGCGGTGCTGAGCCTGTCGGCGCAATCGATTCGCGCCTCGCAGGACGAATTGCGCGGCCTGGCCATCGTCGACCGCGCGCTCGATTTCATGCGCGAGACGCAGGTCCGTCGCGGCGCGGCCAATGCCGTGCTCGCTGGCAACGCGGCGTTTCGCGCCACGTTTGACGGCGCGGATGCGAAGGCCGCCGCACACCTTGGCGCGCTGATGCAGCAAGCGGGCGAGGCGGCGCGCTTCGATGTCATGCCGGACGCACGCAAGCTTGAGCAGTCATGGCAACGCATGCATGAAACGGGCCTGAACGTTACAGCCGGCCCGCTGTTCGATACGCATAGCGCGCTGGTCAAGCAGACGCGGCTGTTTATCGGCGATGTGGCGGACCGCTCTTCGCTCGCGCTCGATCCCGACAGCGGCTCGTACTACCTGGTGACGCTGATGGTGGGGCAGATGCCCAAGCTGGCCGAGCTGAGCGCGCTGGCGCGCGGCAGGGGCGCGGCCATCATCAGCCAGGGCGGATACTCTGACGCGGCGCAGCAAGCCGAGCTGGCCGCGCTGAGCGAGCAGATCCAGGACGGCCTGGAATCCGTGCGGCGCGACATCGACCGCGTGATGCGCGGCGCTCCGGCGTATCGCCCGCGGGTGGAAGGCGCGCTGGCGCAACTGGCCGCCATGGACGCCTTCTACCGCACGCTGAAGGAAAAGATGCTCGGCAGCGGCGGCATCGCCATCGAGGCCAAGCCCTATTTTGACGAAGCGACGGCCGCCATCAACGCGGTCTCCTCGGTCAACAAGGCATTCTCTGGGATTGCCCACGACATGCTGGAGCAGCGCATCGCCGCCGAAATGCTGCAGCTTGAGGTGCTGGCCGGGGTGGCCCTGCTGGCCGTGGGCGCGGCGTTCTACCTGTTCGCCGGCTTCAGCCGCGGCATGCGCGATGACGTGCGGCAAGTGGCCAGCATGGTGGACCGGATCAACGCCGGCGACCTGGCCATCACGCTGGAGGTACGTGGCAGCGACGAGCTCAGCCACGTCAAGCGGCACCTGCTGTCGCTGGTGGACAACTGGCGCGCGCTGATCGGCGATACCAAGGCCGGCGCGCGCAACGTGCTGGTGGCCGCCGGCGAGATCGCGCAAGGCAACCTGGATTTGTCGCAGCGCACGGAGGAGCAGGCCTCGTCGCTGCAGCAGACCGCTGCCAGCATGGAGCAGCTCACCGCGATCGTGCGGCAGAACGCCAGCAGCGCGGACCAGGCGAGCGTGCTGGCGGGCGAGGCCTCCGACATCGCGGTGGCCGGCGGGACCTCGGTGGGCCGCGTGCTGCAGACCATGGGCGAGATCGAGGCCGACTCCAAACGCATCGTCGACATCATCGCGGTGATCGATGGTATCGCGTTCCAGACCAATATCCTGGCGCTCAACGCTGCGGTGGAAGCAGCGCGCGCCGGCGAGTACGGGCGCGGCTTTGCCGTGGTGGCCACCGAGGTGCGCAGCCTGGCGCAGCGCGCCGGCAGCTCCGCCAAGGAGATCCGCACGCTGATCTCGCAATCGGTGCAGCGGGTGGCGGCCGGCTCGGCGCTGGCCGGCGACGCCACCGCCACCATGGACAGCATCGTCGCCGCGGTCAAGCGCGTAACCGCCATGATGGACGAGATCAGCCGCGCGTCGCAGGAACAGAGCAGCGGCATTGCCCAGGTGAACCAGGCCGTGACGCAGATGGATCAGGTAACGCAGCAGAACGCGGCGCTGGTCGAGCAGGCCGCCGCCGCGGCCGATGCGCTCAAGGAGCAAGCGCAGCGCATGGAGCGCTCGATGGCCGTGTTCCGGCTGGATCCGGTAAGCGCGGCCTAGTATCGCTTCAGCGCCGGTTGGCGATCCAGATGCCGGCCACGATGGCGCCCAGGCCGGCCGCGTGATACCAGCGCGGCCAGTCGCCCAGCAGCGCGGAAGACATCAGCGCGGCAAAGACGGGCGTGAGCGTGAAGAAGAACACCGGCAACTGCGCCCCGGCGCGGGCAATGGCACGGTCCCAGGCAAAGTAGGCCAGCAGCGAAGGGATCGTTGCCACATAGACCAGGATGCCGAGCACCTTGCCGTTCCAGTGGATCGGCGCGCTAGCTGACAGCAACTCCCAGGCGACGAACGGCACGCTGGCCAGCACGCCCGCCACGATCTGCGCAAACAGCAGCACCGCCAGCGGCAAGTCCGGGCGCTTCTTGCGCAGCAGCCAGGTGTAAGCGCTCCAGGTGATGGTGCCCGCCAGCATGAACAAATCGCCGGCCACGAAATCCAGCTGGGCCAGCCGCCCGGGCTCCCCGCGCAGCATTACCACGCCCACGCCGGCCAGGCACAGCAGGGCGCCCGCCACATGCCAGCCGCGCACCCGCTCGCGGAAGAATAGCGCGCCGATGATCAACAGGAAGATCGGGGCGGAAGCGCCGATCAGCGTGACATTGATCGGCGACGAGGTGGTCAGCGCCAGGTACTGCACGGCGTTGTAGACCGAGACGGAGAGCATGCCCATCGCGGCAATCACGCCGGCATGCTGCCGCAGCGTGGCGGCATGCTCGCGCACGCCTCGCCAGACATAGGGTGCGAGCAGCAGCCCGGCCAGCGCCCAGCGGGCAAAGTTCAGCGTGATCGGCGGGATGGCGCCGGCGGCGTAGTGGCCGACGATGGCGTTGCCCGCCCAGCTCAGCGGGGGGAAGGTCAGCAGGCCAAGCGTGGTCCAGTCGAGCCGGGCGCGGCCGGTGGCGGAAGCAGTCATCGGAACGGTTGTCGTCCTGTTCGTATTCTTGTTGTTCTGTTTTCTGCCGGCATTATGCCGCAGGTGCCAATTGCAAACGATTGTCACCTGCGTGTCATTGGCGGATGCCTTGCGCTAGTCTCCCCACCATCCGGATACGAACTGTTACATAGCGCTGTGTATTCGCTGTCAACACGCGCTGCCACCGGGCCGTTTTTACAGGCAACGCGCAAGTTGCGCGCCTCACCTGGAGATAAACATGAAGAAGGTACTCGCCATCCTGACCCTCGGACTCTTTGCTGCCGGCGCGTTCGCCCAGGCGCCTGCCGCCGACGCCCCCAAGGCGCCTGCCAAGGTCGAGAAGAGCGCGCACAAGAGCAACAAGGCACACGGCACCAAGCATACCAAGGCGGCAACGCCGGCCAAGTCCGCCGCGCAGTAATGCGCGGGTTCAGGGTGCGCTCCGCTGGGGGCGCATCCCTTTTTCTTTTCTCCTGACGCCATGCACCTGATCTGGACCATTCTCATCGGCTTCATTGCCGGGCTCCTAGCGCGCGCCATTACCCCGGGCAACGGCCCTAGCGGGTTCTTCCTGACGGCCGCGCTTGGCATTGGCGGCGCGTTGGCGGCCACCTTTCTCGGGCAAGCCCTGCATTGGTATCGCCCGGGGCAATCGGCAGGCTTTATCGGCGCCGTGGTAGGCGCGGTGATCCTGCTGCTGGCCTA
The DNA here is from genome assembly GCF_044627735.1 of Cupriavidus sp. CuC1. Classification (NCBI taxonomy): domain Bacteria; kingdom Pseudomonadati; phylum Pseudomonadota; class Betaproteobacteria; order Burkholderiales; family Burkholderiaceae; genus Cupriavidus; species Cupriavidus sp. CuC1. Next base: position 8,748 of record NZ_JBIUHC010000086.1, read on the forward strand.
TCACCTGATCAGCAAGAAGAGCTAGGCCCCGAGCTGTCGACGGCTAGACTCCAAGAGCAAGAACCAAGAAGCAAGAAGCAGCACCCGCAACGCAGATCACGGAACCCGATCATGAGCCTGATGGATTTTTTGCAGAACGCAGCCTCCGCCCTTGGCGGCAACCCCGAGCAGCAGGTGGACCACATCGCGCAGAACGCCCCGGAGGGCGCGCTTGGCCAGTTGCTGGCCGGCGCTTTCCGCTCGGACCAGACTCCGGCCTTCGGCAATATGGTGGGGGAGTTGTTCGGCCAGTCCAATGGCACGCAGCAGGCGGGCATGCTTAACCAGCTCCTGGCAACGCTAGGCCCGGCGGTATTGTCCGGCGCGGCAGGCGGCGCTCTCGGCAATCTGCTGCAGCCCGGCGCGACCCAGGTCACGCCCGAGCAGGCCAGCCAGCTGACCCCGGCGCAGGTGCAGGAGATCGCCGCCCACGCCGAGCAGGTCCATCCGGGCATCGTCGACCAGATCGCCGGCTTCTACGCGCAGCACCCCACGCTGGTCAAGACCATCGGGAGCGCCGCGCTGGCCATTGCGCTGGCCAAGTTCAAGGAACACCAGCAGGGCTGAGTGCCTGGCCTGATCCAAAGGTCAGTTCCCCGGCATCACGGCCCGCAAGTGGGCCTGCGCCAGCTTCACTTCCTTGGCCTGGTCCTTCAAGCCTTGCCGCAGCTTGTTCAGCTCGGCCTGCGCGGCCGGGCTTCGCACTTTCACGAAGGAGCCGGTGACTTCGATCTGGCCCCATTGGTGTTGCATGCGCCCCGAGCGCTCGGCACGGGGCGGCGTCTTCAAGGCATTTCCACCTGCAGCCGCGCCAGCGTGCGCAGCAGGTTCTCGTCATCGGGCGACAAGTGGGTCGCCATCGCAAACGCGGCGCGTGCCTCGTCCTGGCGATCCAGTTGCCACAACACTTCGCCCTTGTGCACCAGGCCTTCCACCCGCGCACCCAGGTCGGCCTCGGTACCCTCGCCGAAGGCGGCCAGCGATTGCTCCATGTAGCCGAGCGCCTGCTCGGGCTGGCCCAGTCGGAATAGCGCCCAGCCTTTGCTGTCGAGGATAAAAGGGTTGTCCGGCGTCTGAGCCAGCGCCTCGTCGATCATGGCCATGCCGCGCCCGACCATCCAGTTCGCATCGACCAGCGCATAGCCGACCTCGTTCAGGCTCTCCTTTGCGAGCGGCGCCAGGCCAAGCGCGATATCCAGCTGCCTGTTGTCCCGGCCGGCGATCGCCAGGTCGATCAGCTTGCGCCGCACGCGCGCCTGGAAATCCGCGCCCAGTTCGTCCTTGCCGGCCTCGTAGCTAGCCAGCATCTGCCGGAAGACGGCCGCCGGCCCGGCGCTGGCGGGCAGGGCGGCGATGGTAGCGGACTGGCGCTTGCACCAGGCATATTGGGCCGGTTCCATGCTGCCAAACGCATAGTCCAGACTGATCGTCTGGGCCTTGTAGCTTTGCGCATAGTAGGTATAGCCGCGGCTATCCGTCCTGTTGCAGAACAGGAAACCGTCCTTGAGGTCGAGCACGTAGGCAAGGCCGGCCATGGGATGGTTGCTGGTCTCGCCGCGCATCGAGAACGCCTCCCCGAAATCTCCCTCGCCGACGATCGGGTTGAGGATCCACTTGTCCTTGAGATAGCGCTTTGGCAGCCGCACCGACACGGTATTGCCTTGCTTGTCGGTCACCCCAAAGATCACGCTGTCCTGCTCATCCGACTTGGGGATGATGCCGGCGATCCGCTGGCCCGGCAGGAACAAGCGGTAACGGGCCTCGGGCAGGGGATGGCCGGTGGCCGGATCGCGCAGCACGAAGCGATGCAATTGCGAGCCTTCGCCAAGCGTACCGGGCGGACGGTAGTCTCGGGCCAGGGCGGTGGTGCAGAGGGTGGCAACGGATAAGAGGATGGCGGTTTTCAGATACAGCTGGTTGCTTCTCATTGCCTATGGAATTGAAGGGTTTGGGCGAGTTTCTGAGAGGACGGCTTGGCCGGAATCTCGCGTGAGTGGTGATTTTATCGGTTTTTATATTTTTGGCGTAATTCGGCGGCGGCCACGGGCCTGTACGGGATTTTGTGTGCAGGGCATCAACCGGCAGGACGCCCGCCGCGAGAGACAAAACCACGAAACCAGCTACACCCGAAACGGCGCAGCACCTCGCGCCGCGAACGGCAGATGGCCGAACGCGCACCGCATGCGAGGTCAGAGGCCTCACCACGAAACCCGTAGGTCATGCAGTTGCGATGACCTCCAGGCAGGTAGGGCACGCCGGCGCGCATCTGGCCGGCGAGCTGTTCTCGCAAGCCGTCGGCATCAAGATGACCCACGTGCCCTACAAGGGCGTGTCGCCGGCGCTGCCGGACCTGTTCTCCGGGCAGGTGGCGATGATCTTCGATTCCGTGCAGACCATGATGCCGCAGGTGAAAGCCGGCAAGCTCAAGGCGCTGGCGATTACCAGCCCCGCGCGCTGGCCAGCCGCGCCCGACGTGCCGACCATGGCCGAGGCAGGCTACCCGGCGGTGACGGCCAGCAGCTGGATCGGCCTGATCGCGCCCGCCCGGACACCGAAGCCGGTGCTGGCAAAGCTCTCGACCGAAATGGACGCCGTGCTGCACCAGCCGGACGTGAAGGCGCGGCTGATCGAGTACGGGATCGATCCGGTGGGCGGGACGCCCGACCAGTTCCAGGCATTTATCAAGGAAGAAGCCGGGCGGTGGGGCGGGGTGGTCAGGAAGGGCGGCATCCACCTCGAGTGAAGGGGACAGCCGTCGCCATGGCGCGCGGCTTTGGCCCGTTCGGCGGCTAGCCTATCAGCTTGAGCAGCGCTGGCACCGTCAGCACGGCGGTGTAGTAGCCCATGAACTGCACGCCGGTGTTGAACCCGATCGCCCTGGAGAGCAGCCCGCCCAGCAGCCCCATGGTCAGGATGACCAGCAGGCCAAGGAACTGGCCCTCCCAGACGCTGATCACCAGGATCAAGCCGACGAAGGTGGCGATGATGGCTTCATGCGACACCTTGCGCGACACGAACAGGGCGGCGCTGCGCGCGTAGTTCATGGCAAACGGGTAGGACACCAGCGCCGCGAGCAGCACGGCCATCAGCCCGTATCCCAGGAACTCCCAGTGGTTCAGCAGGTTGTGCAGGTTGTGCGTCTGCCCTGCGCCCGCGTCCACGGTGTACACGGGCGGCGCATTGAACAGCGGCGCGGCGGGGCCGGCGGCAACCGGGCTGAGCGGCAGGCCGAAGGCGATGAGAGGGATCAGGGCCTCCGCAATGTAGGTCGCTTCCGTGATGCCATTTCGCGCACTAAGGACGGTGGTCAGGCGATGATAGGCGTGCTTGACCCGTGCTCCCACGATTTCGCCGAGGACCACGGTCATGGCGACCGGGCTGAACACGAACGTCGCGCTCGATACGGTGGCGGTGGCCACGGTCCATTTCACCTGGCTGCGATCCAGCACCTTGAAGGGATTGGGGAAATACCCCGACCAGCCTTTGACGTCAGGCGCCAGCGCGAACGTCCGCACGCGGTCGCGCTGCATGCGCGGGCGATCCACCGGCGAGATGGACGAGAACAGATCGGCAATGAGCGGGCCGATGGCGATGCCCAGGAAATAGCTGATGCTCAGCTTGACGCCAAATTTCGCGGTCAGCGTCTGCAACGCCACGATCACCACGACAAAGGGCACCAGCGTGGCCACGGAAGCCCACCTGCCGGCGGAGCTGTAAGCGATGATCACGGCGGCCACCACGAAGATCCACGGCGCTGCCTTGGTGATCGCCGCGCCGAACGGCGCGAGCAAGACGGCGAAGAGCACGGCCAGCGGCACGGCGATAAACGCCGCGATGAGAGCGCCGGAGATCATCTTGCGCAACGCGATGTGGGGCACGCCCAGGTTGCGCAGGTGGTTCGCGTCCTGCAGCAGCGGCGTGGCCATCGTGTCGCCGGGAATCCCGAGCAATGCTGTCGGGATGGCGTGGGTCATGTGCTTGGCGACAGCGCCGGCGAGGAAGAACGTGAACACCCCCTCGGGCGGCACGCCCAGCAACACCACCAGCAGCGTCAGCGGAGCCAGCGTGGTGGTTTCATCGGTGCCGGAGATCAGGCCGATCGCCGCAAAGACGACGGCGCCGGCCAGCCCCATGCCGGCGGCAATAAGGATGTGGGTAAGCAGTGCAGATTCGATCATGATGAACCTTCGATATCCTGGATATCCGTGGGCAGGCGTTCAAGCCAGGTTGGACCGGGGGCTGACGGGCGTGGTGGGCGTGGGGGGTGTGGGGGGCGCAATGTCCGCTGCCGGCAGTGGCACGCCGTTGCGGCGCTCACGGGCTGCGAAAAGCGCATAGAGTTGCAGCTCCTTGAGTTCCTGCACCACCGACGGGGGAAGGTCCGCGATGGCGCCGAGCCCGCCGGCTTCCTCCGCGAGCTTGTCCAGCACTTCCTCGCGCCAGGTCGGGTCGGCGGATTCGCCCTCGATCACTTCGCGCTTCGGCCGGAACAGGCAGGCGCAGATGACGCCCGCAAGCAGGCAGCCCGCCAGGCCGGCCAGCATGGCGTAGGCGCGCGCCAGCTCCGGTGTCTTGACCAGCCCGCTGAGCACGCGGCTGGCGATCAGGAATCCCGTCAGGCTGACCACGGCCCCGATGGCGATCGACCACGCCAGGTGCCGGGTATCCGCGGTGTCTCCCCAAACCTCGACGAGACGCCGCGCCGATGGCGCTTGCGGTGTTTTCATTTGCATGTCTCCGGATGTGGCTGGCATCTACGTGCTGATGTGCTGATGTGCTGATGTGCGCGTGCGCGTCGATGCCAGCCTTAGTTTTTGTCTTTCGCTGCGGTTGTACTGCTGTAGTGCCGCACTGCTGTCCTGCTGTTCTGCTGTACGGCTTCTTACCTGCAAAGCGCGGTACTTACCGGTTCCTGAGTTCCGCCAGCAACGCCACGGCCCGATCGGTGCGCACGTCCTTCTCCTCGGCCATGCGCTTCGCAATGCTGTCGACCTCGTCGCCGGTGGCGCCTGCCACCAACGCGATGTTGCGCGCATGCAGGGCCATGTGGCCGCGCTGGATGCCTTCGGTAGCCAGCGCCCGCAGCGCGCCAAGATTCTGCGCCAGGCCGACCGCGACCGCAGTCTCGCCGAGCTCCTGGGCGGATCTGACATCGAGGATCTTCAACGCCAGCCGCGCCAGCGGGTGCGTCTTGGTGGCGCCCCCGACAAGGCCCACCGGCATCGGCATTTCGATCGTGCCGACCAGGGCGCCGCCGGTGTCCTTCTCCCAGTGCGTCAGGGACGTATAGCGGCCGCCGCGGCAGGCATAGGCATGGGCGCCGGCCTCGACCGCGCGCCAGTCATTGCCGGTCGCCACGATCACGGGGTCGATGCCGTTCATGATCCCCTTGTTGTGCGTGGCGGCCCGGTAGGGGTCGATGGCGGCAAAGGTATAAGCGTCGATCACGCCTTCGATGATCTCGGCGCCGCTGCGCTCCTTGGTGGCGAGCACCTCCGGTGTCAAGCGCACGCGGGCACGCGCCAGCCGCAGGTCGGCCAGGTTGGAGAGGATGCGCAGCCGCACCGAGCCACCGGTGATTTTCTCGACAAGCGGCGAAACCGCTTCGGCCATGGTGTTCACCGTGTTGGCGCCCATGGCGTCGCGCACGTCCACGATCAGGTGGATTACGACCATGGCTCCGCGCGGCGTATCGGGGAAGACGTGGACCTCGATGTCCTTGCAGCCGCCGCCAAGGCCGATCAGCACCTTGTCGCGGCTGTTTGCCAAGTCGAGGATCGCCGCCCGTTGCTTGAGCACGGCCTGCCGGGCGCCGTAAGGGTCCGTGATGCCCAGGACCTGCACCTGCGCCCGCATCAGCGGACCGGTGCTGGAAGTCTCGAAACCGCCGCTTTCGCGCGCCAGCTTGGCCATGAACGAGGCCGCGGCCACCACCGAGGGTTCTTCCACCACCATCGGCACCAGCACATCGCGGCCATTGACCTGGAAATTGCCCGCAACACCAAATGGAAGCTCGAACGTGCCGATCACATTCTCGATCATGCCGTTGGCGAGTTCGACGCTCAGGGCGCCAGGCTCGGCCACGAGCCGGATCTCGTCCGCCGACAAGGCAGCGGCGTCGCCCACATAGGCCAGGCGCTGGGCCGGCGTCATGGCGCGGAAATTAGGCAGGCGGGAATCGGTAACCATCGGTGTCTCCGTGAGTGGTATTGGAATGGAGACAGTTTAGGTACACTGTACCAGCATAAAAAGGTACAGTTGGGCGGGACAGTTTGATCCTGCCCCCCGGGAGCACAAGCCGATGACGAACCCCAAAGCCCCTTCGATTGCCACCGCGCTGGCCGATTCCATCGAGCGGCAGATTGTCGAGGGCGCTTACCGTACCGGCGACAAGCTGCCCTCGCTCAGGGAGCTGGCGCAGTTGCACCGGTACAGCAAGAACACGGTCGTTGCCGCATTCGAGATCCTGGTGGGGCGCGCGCTGGTCGAGCCTCGCCGCGGCGCGGGCTACTTCGTGCTCGAGCGCCCAGCCAGGGCGCCGCAGGACGAGGATGCCGGCTCGCTGCGGCGCGCGATGGACATTGTCTGGCTGATGCGCGAGCAACTGAAAAGCAGCCCTGACGTGCTGGCGGTGGGCGACGGCTTTCCGCCGGTGGAATGGCTTTCGGAAGCGCGCCTGGACAAGTACCACCACAAGGTGGTGCGCACCGGCCTGGGTGCCTTGTTCCGCTACGGCAATCGCTTCGGATACGGGCCCCTGCGCGACCACCTGGTGCGCAAGCTGGGCGACCTGGGCATCGGCGCCGATCCCCGGCAGATCGTGCTGACGCACGGCGCCAATGACGCGCTCGACCTGGTGATCCGGTATTTCCTGCCGGCCGGCGCGACGGTCCTGGTCGACGATCCCGGCTACTACCCGCTGTTCGGCAAGCTCAAGCTGGCCGGCGTCAGGATTGTCGGCGTGCCGCGCCTTGCCGATGGGCCTGACCTGGAGGCGCTTGAGCAGTTGCTGATCCAGGAACGGCCACGCCTGTTCTTCACCCAGTCGGTCGCGCACAACCCGACCGGCTCGGACCTCTCCGCCGCCAAGGCCTACCGCGTGCTGCAGCTGGCGCAGAAGTTCGACCTGCTGCTGGTGGAGAACGATGCGCTGGCGGATTTCAAGCCCACCACGCTGCCCCGGCTCGCAGCGCTCGATCAACTGGAGCGGACCATCTACATCGGCAGCTTCTCCAAATCCTTCTCCGCCGCGTTGCGGGTAGGGTTCATTGCCTGCGGCGCCGATCTTGCGAGCGATCTCGCCGATCTCAAGGCGCTGATCCACGTGAGCAGCTCGGAGTACTGCGAGCGCACCGTCGATGTGATCCTGAGCGAAGGGCGCTACCAGCGCTACATCACCAAGCTGCGCTCCCGCCTGGCGGAGGCTACGGACAAGGCGCTGGCGCTGTTCGACAGGCTGGATGCGCGCATCTTTGCCCGCACGGAGCAGAGCTTGTACCTGTGGGGCGCGCTGCCGGACGTGGATGACTCACTGGTCCTGGCGGAGCGGCTGCTGCCGCAGAAGGTCGTGATTGCCCCGGGCCGCGTCTTTCGCGTGGACTCCGAGGCGACTTCGCCGTGGTCGCGCTTCAATGTGGGCGCGGTGCTGGATCCACGGTTCGAGGCGGCGGTGCGCGGCGCGCTGGGTCGTTAGGGCAACGCATGGCCGCGCAGCACTCAGGGCTGCGGTTCCTGCGGATCGAAATCCAGTTCGATCTTCGCGCCGTTGGGGTCATGCAGGAAAAGCTGCCAGATACCGGTGCCAGGCTGCCGCCCGAGGTTGAATGGAATATCCAGCTGCCGCAGGTGATTCGCGAAATCGCGCAGATCGGTCGCGCTGAACGCCATGTGATCCAGCACGCCCGCGGTGGATACCGGTAGCTTGTCTTTCGCCACCAGATGAATGATGGGGGCGCCCGCCGCATAAAGCCACGCGCCTGGAAACGAAAACGGCGGGCGCTCGCCGGTCTCGAAGCCGAGCACCTCGGTATAGAACGCCACGCTGTCTTCCAGCGCCGCGGTGAGTACGGTGAAGTGGTTCATCCCGACAATCGCCATGCATTGCTCCTGTTTTGCAGGAGCCCTGGGCTCCCGATCGCTGCGGTAGATATCTGCGGTAAATATCGTTAGTGCCGCCAGTCTAAGCCTTCTCGCCTGCCCTAGCCTCTCGGCAGCCCGCGTCGATGGGGAAAGAGCAGCGGCCTTCATCGATCTGTAGCAAGTGTGGAAAACGGTACTTGAGGCGGGATGGGCCTGGCCGCTGCGGTGGCGTTGTGAACAAGGCTGCATGCCGCGGGCGTAACGCTTGTGTGGCCCGCATCCACCTTGGCGCATCGTCACAGCCCACTATACTGAGCTAGACGCGCCGAAGCTCAGGGCAGCGTACGGGCGCCAGCCGCTACCATGACGGCCGCTGCCAGACATCCACCCACGAAATGGAGGTTGAATATGTCGATTCGCATCGGTGACGAAGCTCCCGATTTCACCGCTGATACCACGGAAGGGAAAATAAACTTCCACGAGTGGATTGGGGACAAATGGGCCATCCTGTTCTCCCATCCGAAGGACTTCACCCCGGTCTGTACCACTGAGCTGGGCTATATGGCCAGGCTCAAGCCGGAATTCGACCGGCGCAACACCAAGATCATCGGCCTGAGCGTGGACCCGGTCGCCGACCACCAGAAGTGGGTCAAGGACATCGAGGAAACGCAGGGCCACGCCGTGAATTATCCGATGATCGGCGACGTCGATCTCACGGTCGCAAAGCTCTATGACATGATCCATCCGAACGCGAGTGGCGGGCCGCGCACTGCCGTGGACAATGCCACCGTGCGCTCGGTGTTCATGATCGGGCCGGACAAGAAAGTCAAGGCGATGCTCGTCTATCCGATGAGCGCCGGCCGCAATTTTGACGAAGTGCTGCGGCTGCTGGATTCGCTGCAGCTCAATGCAAAACACACGGTAGCTACGCCGGTGAACTGGAAACCGGGTGAAGACGTGATCATCCCCACCTCGGTCTCCGACGACGACGCCAACAAGAAATATCCACAGGGTTTCAAGACGCTCAAGCCGTATCTGCGGGTGGTATCGCAGCCGAAGTAAGGCACGCGCCGGAGATCCTCGCGGCGAGATGGTGGCGCCGATCCTCCGGCAGGAGGGCGGCGCTTTGCCATGTCGCGAGCGCGATGGCCTGCAGGATGTCCTGGCCAGCGCGCATGCGGCCGTCACCCTGCACCCGACAGGGAAGTCCTCAGTTCATCGCGCTGCGTGAAGCTCGGCGTGGCCAGCCAGTCGACGAAGTCGTCGTGCCAGTTCTCCCAGGCGTTTTCGTCGAAATCGAAGGCCTCGTCCAGCCGCCCGCCGTCGCGCAGGTAGGTGCCGACGATCCGCGTGCCATCCCAGTACGCCGCCACGGCCACGTCGGCGAGGTCCGCCGTGGTTCCGACCGGGAGGTCGCGCAGCAACATGGACAAGTGTGCCTTGAACGAGGTGAATTCGTTTGAGGTCATGGCCTGCTCCGCTGATGGGAAGAGTATATCCAGAGGATGTACCCGTTCCCGGGGCGCGTCAATTCTCAGCGTTGCGCGGCGCACGCAATGTGGCCAACTACAGGATTCCCCGCTCCCTCAAGCCTGCGACATCACCGTCGCTCAAGCCCAGCTCCGCCCGCAGGGCCGTGTCCGTGTGCTCGCCAAGCATCGGCGGGCAGCGCATCTCCACCGGCGTTGCCGAGAACCGCATCGGGCTGCGCAGGCTCGGCGCATCCACGCCGCGCCCGTGCGGCAGTTGCACCAACAGGCCCCGATGCTTCACCTGCGCATCCTCGAACACTTCATCGAGCTCGTTGATCGGGCCGCCCGGCACGCCGGCGCGTTCCAGCGACGCTAGCAGGTCAGCCGCGTTCCAGGAGGCCACTCGCTCGGCAATCGTCGCGCGCAGCGTATCGCGGTTGGCAACCCGGTTGGCGTTCTGCACGTAGCGCGGATCGGCGGCGAGCTCGGGAATGCCGAGCAGCTTGCACAGCGCGGCGAACTGGCCGTTGTTGCCGGAGGCAATGATCAGGTGGCCGTCGCTGCAGGCAAAGACTTCGGAGGGCGCGGCGACCGGGTTGCTGTTGCCGGCGCGCCGGGGCAGCTTGCCGGTCATCTGGTAGCCCAGCGCCAGGTGGCCGTTGACGGCGACCGAGGCGTCGAGCATGGCGGCGTCGATGTACTGGCCTTCGCCGGTGGCCTGGCGGTGGTAGAGCGCGCCCAGCAGGGAGACGGTGGCGTACAGGCCGGTGAGGATGTCGGTGATGGGGATGGCGGTGCGCATCGGCTCGCCGCCGGGGCTGCCGTCCGGCTGGCCGCAGGTGCTCATCAGGCCGGCCATGCCTTGCAGGATGAAGTCGTAGGCCGGGCGGGCGGCGTAGGGGCCGTCCGGGCCGAAACCGGTGACCGAGCAATAGATGATGTCGGGGCGCAGCGCACGGATGGATTCATAGTCGAGGCCGTATTTCTTCAGGCTGCCGGCCTTGTAGTTCTCCACCACCACGTCGCAGCGGGCGGCCAGTTGCCGAACCAGTTCGGCGCCTTCCGGCTGGGAAATGTCGATGGTGACTGACTGCTTGCCGCGGTTGCAGGCCAGGTAGAAGGCCGAGTCGTTGGTGACCGCGCCCTGCGCATCGGTCAGGAACGGGCCCATCTTGCGGGTGTCGTCGCCGTCGCCGGGTTTCTCGATCTTGTAGACGGTGGCCCCCATGTCGGCCAGGTTCTGCGTGGCCCATGGGCCGGCTACCACCCGCGTGAGGTCGAGTACCTTGATGCCGTCGAGAATTGCGCTCATGTGCTTGCCACCCGGAGTAAGGAGATCCCGCATCATTCGCCGGATCGGCCGGCCATGCAATTCGCTAATGCCAAAGCCGGCTTACGGCAGGGCGGAAGCGTGCGTGTGGCCGGCGTGGGGTTTGTGCGTATTGCCGGACCCGGGTTGCGCATGCTCGGGATGTGCTGGATGTGCCTGGGCTGGATCGAAGTCGCAGCTCGGATGGGCTTCGTCGTGCGAATGCGGGGACAGCGCGCCGGGGATGTGCCGGCTGTTGAGCCCGTCGGCGTTGAGCCAGGCCAGCGTGGCCGCGGCGGCGCGGTCGATGAGCGTGCCGCACTGCGTGTAGTCGTAGGGGGAGACGTCAAGCGGGCACAGCGGCGGGACGACCGAGATGTGCGCGTGGTCGGCCCAGCGCTCCAGGTCCTGCACCAGCTGGCGCGCCACCAGCAGCGACAGCGCGTTGAAGGCATGGTCGATGGGCCCGCGCGGCTCGCGCCGCCGGGCGCAGGCAAAGCCTGCCGGCAGCACCACCACGCGCGTGGCGCCCAGGCGGATGGCGGTGGAAACCGGCGTGTTGTTGGCCACCCCGCCATCGATCAGTTGCCGCCCGCCCAGCAGCACCGGCGGGAACACGCCGGGGATGGCAGCGCTGGCCAGCACCGACTGGACCAGGCTGCCGGAGGACAGCACCACCTCCGCGCCGGTGGCCATATCGGTGGCCACCACGTACAGCGGCACCTCCGCGCGCTCCATCGCCATATCGCCGAAGTGGCGCGACAGCAGGCGCTTCAGCGCGGCGGAGTCGACCAGGTGGGCGCGCTGCCCGCGCAGCATGCCAAACAGGCTGCGCCACGACCACGGCATCACCTCGGACCGGCGCAAGCCGCGCCAGAGTGTCTCGAGCTGGTTGGTGCCGGCCACATGCGGGTTGCAAGCGTAGTAGGCGCCGTTGATGGCGCCGGCCGAGGCGCCGATCACCATGTCGGGCTTGACGCCCCAGGCCACCAGCTCACGCAGCATGCCGGCCTCGACGGCGCCAAGGCTGCCGCCGCCTGCAAAGACAAATGCGGTTTTTTCCATGGTCTGTGGTGCGGTGCAATAGCCCCGGGGATCCCTGTCAAGGAAAGGATAGGCGACATTGCGCCAGCATGACAGGCGCGTGTGGGGCCGGCGGGCGCGGATGGCACATAATGTGCATGCAGTGCCAGGAAAAGCACGCGCGCCGAGGGTGTTCTGGCCGCCAAGAGAGGAGACGATGAGCAGTTCAACCGACAAGTTTTCGGCCACCATGCGCGACGGCCTGGCCCATCTCGCGCGGCGCCTGCGCTTTGCCATGGAGGAGGGTTCCATCTGGCTGGGCGAGCAGCGCATGATCCTGATCCATACCGCAGCGCTGGGTGCCTTGCGCAAGGAATTGGTGGATACCCTAGGCATGGAGCGCGCGCGTGGCTTGTTCATGCGCATGGGCTTTCATTCCGGCATGCGCGATGCGGAGCTGGCCAAGAAGCTGCGCCCGGGCGACAGCGACTTTGGCCTGCTCGAGATCGGGCCCTGCCTGCACACCATCGAAGGCGTGGTGCGGGTGACGCCGGTCAAGGTGGACATCGACATCAAAGCCGGCATCTACGACGGCGAATTCCTGTGGGCGGACTCCTTCGAGGGCGACGTGCACCGCCAGTTGTTCGGCATCGTGGACGCGCCTGCCTGCTGGATGCAGATCGGCTACGCCACCGGCTACACCTCTGCCTTGATGGGCCGCACCATCCTTTACCGCGAGGTGGAGTGCATTGCCTGCGGCCATGATCACTGCCGCATCATCGGCAAGCCGCTGGAGGCGTGGGAGGACGGCGCCGAGGTGCTGGCGCTCTACCAGCCCGACCCGGTGATCGAAACCATCCTGGAATTGCAAAGCGAGGTCGAGCACCTGCGCGCCCTGCAGCGCAGCACCGACAAGCCAGCCGACCTGGTGGGCAGCTCGCCCGAGTTCCGCGCTGCCTGGGGCCTGCTGCAACGCGCCGCCGGAAGCAATGTCACGGTGCTGTTGCTGGGCGAGACGGGCGTTGGCAAGGAGCGCTTCGCGCAAGCGTTGCACGGCGTGAGCGCCCGGTCCGACAAGCCATTCATCGCGGTCAACTGCGCGGCGATTCCCGATGAGCTGATCGAGGCCGAGCTGTTCGGCGTGGAGAAGGGCGCGTTCACGGGCGCGCACCAGTCGCGCCCGGGCCGCTTCGAGCGGGCGCATGGCGGCACCCTGTTCCTGGATGAGCTGGGCGAGTTGTCGGCGTCGGCGCAGTCCAAGCTGCTGCGCGTGCTGCAGGAGGGCGAGGTGGAGCGCGTGGGCGGCACCGAGCCGCGCAAGGTGGATGTGCGGCTGGTGGCCGCCACCAACGTGGACCTGGCCGAGGCCGTGAAGCAGGGCACCTTCCGCAAGGACCTGTATTACCGGCTCAACGTCTACCCCGTCACCATTCCGCCGCTGCGCGAGCGGCTTGACGATATCCGCTTGCTGGTGGAGCGTTTCGTCGCCCGCTACGGCGCGCGCCACGGCAAGAAGATCCTCGGCATCACCGACCGCGCGCTGGCCGAGCTGCGCCGCTATGACTGGCCGGGCAATGTGCGTGAGCTGGAGAACGTGATCGAGCGCGGCGTGATCCTGGCCAGCAACGGCGGCCAGATCTGCGCGGACCACCTGTTCCTGCCGACCAGCGCGCCGCCGGCCATGGACACCGCGCCACGCCTTGGCGTCAAAGGCACCTTGCCGGAACTGCGTGAGGCGGCGGTGCATGGGCTGCTCGATCATATGGCCGAGCAGCAGCTGGCCCTGGGCGATGTGGAGACCGTGCTGATGGAAGCGGCGATGCAGCGCGCCAACGGCAATATGAGCCAGGCGGCGCGCTTGCTTGGCATTACGCGGCCTCAGCTTGCGTATCGCTGGAAGACCCGGGTCGCGCTGTCAGACCGCTGACAAACCGGAAGCATTAGCCGAAGCCGCCGAACAGGCCAAGGCCGCGCGCCATGACGACGGCTGTCTCTCCCTCTCCCCTCAGGGGGAGAGGGCCGGGGAGAGGGGTGGCTTAGCTAGGAGCCACTTAAAACGAAGCCCTTGGTTTTTTACAGCGCGACGGCGTAACAAGCGCCCGCCCTCTCCCCCAGCCCCTCTCCCGCACGCGGGAGAGGGGAGCACGACCACGCAGATCCGGCTTTGTCAGCAGTCTGGCGGCGCGCCTTCTGGCGCGCCGTTTTTCATTTGCGCCGCCCCGATTCAGCCGCTTGATCATTTGATGAAGTGCTAATCGGCGCGTCGGCAGGTGACCGGCGCCGCATGTTGCGCCGCATGCATGCGCCAGCCCCGCTCTTCATTGACTCCCGCAACGCCGTCCAGCGCTTTGCTGTTGCAGCGCGCAAGCCGCCGCGTGCCTGCGCACGCTACCCGCAAACCACCGCCCGGCGCGGCACTTGATCATTTGATTAAGCGCCACGGCCGGCTTGATCAATTGAAGCAGCGGCGGCGCCCGCATGGCTTCGGGTTAACGCTCGGGCCAACGTTCCTGGATTTCCCGCGCGCCTTGTGCCGCCGTCGTTTGCGCTTGCTGGCACGCTCTTCGCAATAGAGGCCATACCCGCCAAGCGAAGGAGCAGCGCCATGATCAACCAGTCGGTCCCCTTGTTTGAAGCCTCGCCCCGGTTCGTCCGCATTGACGGCCGCACGCCCGAGGGCTTTGTGCAGTTCGCGTTCAGCGTGGCGGACCCCGAGCTCAATGTCGAGCTGATCATGCCCGAGTTGATGTTCGAGGCCTTCTGCAGCGTCAACCACGTGCGCTTCCTGCCGCCGGAGATCCCGGCACCCGAACAGGACGACTGAAGCGCAGCCAGCCCGCGCACGGAAACCCCCACATAAAAATACAGCAAGACCCAGGAGACCAAGCGATGCAAGTCGATATCAAGACCCAGCAGATCCAGCCGCTGCGCCAGACCTACGGCCATGTGGCGCGCCGCTTCGGCGACAAGCCCGCCTCGCGCTACCAGGAGGCAACCTACGACGTGCAGGCGGAAGTCAATTTCCACTACCGCCCGACCTGGGACTCGCAATACGAGATCTACGACAAGCGCCGCACGGCGATCGTGATGGCGGACTGGTATGCGCTCAAGGACCCGCGCCAGTACTTCTACGGCGCCTACGTGACGGCGCGCGGCCGCCAGCAGGACGCCACCGAGAAGAGCTTTGCCTTCGTGGAAAAACGCGGCCTGCTGCAGGCGCTGCCGGCCGAATGGCAGGACCGCCTGGCCGACGGCCTGCTGCCGCTTCGCCATGTGGAGTGGGGCGCCAACATGAACAACTTCTATTGCGCCGACTATGGCTGGGGCACGGCCATCACCCAGGCCTGCACCTACTGCGCCATGGACCGCCTTGGCATTGCCCAGTACCTGTCGCGCATCGGCATGCTGCTCGACGGCAATACCGGCGTGGCGCTGGAGCGCGCCAAGGTGGCCTGGATGGAGAGCGCCGCGTGGCAGCCGATGCGCCGCCTGGTCGAGCGCAGCTTCGTGATCGAGGACTGGTTCGAGACCTTCGTCACCCAGAACCTGGTGCTCGACGGGCTGCTGTATCCGCTGGTGTACCAGCATGCCGACGCGGCCATCGTGCGCGCCTGCGGCACCGGGCTGGCGGTGCTGACCGAGTTCATGAACGACTGGCGCGAGGAGCACGCACGCTGGGTCGACGCGGTGATCCACACCTCCGCGGCGGAGTCCGATGCCAATCGCATGCTGCTGTCGGGCTGGGCCCGCGCCGCGCGTGCGCAAGCGGCCGAGGCGCTGGTGCCGGTGGCCGATACCTTGCTGGGCGGAGGCGGCGAACAGGTGGTGGCGCTGTGCCTGGAGCAGTTCGACGTGCGTCTCAACAAGCTTGGCCTTGCCGCCTGAGGAGCCCGCCATGACCGCCAACGTCTACATCGCGCTGCAAAGCAACGACGACACGCGCCCCATCATCGAAGCCATTACCGAGGCCAATCCGCACGCCGTGGTGTCGCAGTTCCCCGCCATGGTGAAGATCGATGCGCCGGGGCACCTGACCATCCTGCGCGAACTGGTCTCCGACAAGCTCGGCCGCGACTGGGACCTGCAGGAGATCCACCTGAACCTGATTTCGCTGTCGGGAAACATCGACGAAGACGACGACGCCTTCACCCTGCACTGGAACGCCTGAAGCCCTGAGACGGGCCGCAAAGAAAGACAACGGAGACAGACATCATGGACGCACGCAAGAAGCTGAACCTGCGCGAGAAGTACGCATCGATGACGCGCGACCTCGGCTGGGAAACCACCTACGAGCCGATGGACAAGGTCTTTCCCTACGACAAGTACGAGGGCATCAAGATCCATGACTGGGACAAGTGGGAAGACCCGTTCCGCATGACCATGGACGCCTACTGGAAATACCAGTCGGAGAAGGAGCGAAAGCTGTACGCGATCATCGATTCCTTCGTGCAGAACAACGGCCACCTCAATGTCTCGGACCCGCGCTACCTGAACGCGCTGCGCCTGTTCCTGACCGGCGTGACCCCGCTGGAGTACGCGGCGCACCGCGGCTATGCGCACCTCGGCCGGCACTTCCGCGGCGCCGGCGCGCGGGTGGCGGCGCAGATGCAGTCGATCGACGAGTTGCGTCATGCCCAGACCCAGATGCATACGCTGTCGGTCTACAACAAGTATTTCAACGGTTTCGGTGAATGGCAGCATATGCATGACCGGGTCTGGTACCTGTCCGTGCCCAAGTCCTACTTTGAAGACGCCATGAGCGCGGGGCCGTTCGAGTTCATCACCGCGATCTCGTTTTCCTTCGAGTACGTGCTGACCAACCTGCTGTTCATGCCCTTCATGTCGGGCGCGGCTTACAACGGCGACATGGCCACGGTGACGTTCGGCTTCTCCGCGCAGTCCGACGAATCGCGCCATATGACGCTGGGCCTGGAGGTGGTGAAGTTCCTGTGCCAGCAGGATCCGGACAATATCCCGATCCTGCAGAAGTGGCTGGACAAATGGTTCTGGCGCGGCTTTCGCCTGCTTACGCTGGTCGGCATGATGATGGACTACATGCTGCCCAAGCGGGTGATGTCGTGGGCCGAGGCCTGGGAGATGTATTTCGAGCAGGCCGGCGGCGCGTTGTTCAAGGACCTGGAGCGCTATGGCCTGCGCATGCCCAAGTATCACGAGGTGGCCACCAAGACCAAGGACCGCATCACCCATGAGGCCTGGGGTACCTTCTACAACTACGCCGCCGCGGCCGGCTTCCACACCTGGGTGCCCAAGCAGGACGAAATGGCCTGGCTGACGCAGAAGTATCCCGACACCTTCGCGCGCTACTACAAGCCGCGCCTCGATTACTGGCTGGAGCGCCAGCAGGAAGGCGAACGCTTCTATAACAGCACGCTGCCCATGCTGTGCCAGACCTGCCAGATCCCGATGGTGTTCTCGGAGCCGGACGACCCCACCCAGATCTGCTACCGCGAGAGCAGCTACCACGGCATGCAGTTCCACTTCTGCTCGGACGGCTGCAAGGACATCTTCGACGGCGAGCCACAGAAGTACGCCCAGGCCTGGCTGCCCGTGCACCAGATCTACCAGGGCAATTGCGGCGGCGCCTCGCTGGACGACGTACTTAAGTGGTACCGCATCAACCCCGGCGCGGACAACCTCGATTTCGAGGGCTCGCAGGACCAGAAGAACTGGAATGCCTGGAAAGGCGTGCCGGACACGGCTGCCTGAGCAGCCGGCACATAAGAGACAAGGAGACCATCATGTCCGTCGTATCCATTGGCCCCTACGCGTTCGAGCCCGCCGACCGCGAAGCGGTGTTCCACGGCAACCGCCTGCTCTATATCGGCTGGGACCGCCACCTGCTGTTCTGCGCGCCGCATTGCTTTCCCTTTCCGCCGGCGATGCCCCTGCGCGATGTCGTGGAGAAGGTGCTGCCGGGCGTCTACGGCTACCACCCCGACTTCGCCCGCATTGACTGGAGCCGCGTGGCATGGCTGCGCGGCAATGCGCCCTGGCAACCGGACCTTGACCGCACGCTGGAAGAGAACGGCCTGGGCCACAAGGCGGTGATCCGTTTCCGCACGCCGGGGCTGGATGGCATTGGCGGCAGCTGCAGCTAAGGCAGGAGACACAAGATGTATTCCCTGACCATTGAACCAATCGGGCAGACCATCCCCATCGCACCGGGCCAGACCGTGCTGGATGCCTGCCTGCGCAACGGCGTGTGGCTGCCGCACGCCTGCTGCCACGGCCTGTGCGCCACCTGCAAGGTGCAGGTGGTGGACGGCGAATTCGAGCATGGCGATGCGTCCAGCTTCGCGCTGATGGACTTCGAGCGCGATGGCGGCCAGTGCCTGGCTTGCTGCGCCACCGCGCAGTCCGACATGGTGATCGAGGCGGACATCGAGGAGGACGCCGACTCGCTTGGCCTGCCGCTGGCCGACTATTGCGCCGAGGTGGTGGAGACCCGCGCGCTGACGCCCACCATCCGCGGCATCTGGCTGCGGGTGAAGGGTGGCGCCGCGGCTGCCTTCCAGGCCGGCCAGTACCTCAACCTGCGCGTGCCGGGCTGCGACCAGCCGCGGGCGTTCTCGCTGGCCAACCGTCCCGGCGACGGCCTGGTGGAGTTGCATGTGCGGCGGGTGGAGGGCGGGCAGGCTACCGGCTACCTGCACGATCGGTTGTCGGTGGGTGACGAACTCGGCTTCTCCGCGCCGTACGGCCGCTTCTTCGTGCGCAAATCCGCGCAAAAGCCGATGCTGTTCCTGGCCGGCGGCTCGGGCTTGTCCAGCCCGCGCGCCATGATCCTGGACATGCTGGCCGCAGGCGAGACCTTGCCGATCACCCTGGTGCAGGGCGCGCGCAACCGCACGGAGCTGTACTACGACGAGGCATTCCGGGAACTTGCCGCTGCGCATCCGAATTTCCGCTATGTACCGGCCTTGTCCGCCGAGCCGGCGGACAGCGGCTGGGACGGCGCGCGCGGCTACGTGCACGACGTGCTGCACGGTCTGTATGCGAACGGTGCCACCGCCGACTTCCGTGGCCACAAGGCCTACCTGTGCGGCCCGCCGCCGATGATCGAAGCCTGCATCCGCACGTTGATGCAGGGCCGGCTGTTCGAGGAGGACATCCACACCGAGAAGTTCCTCTCGGCCGGCGACGCACAGAACAGCACGCGCAGTCCGCTGTTCAAGATCTGATGGAGGGCGCGGCATGCATACCGTCGAGATCGCGGGAAGCGGCCAGTGCTACCCCTGCGCGCCGGAGCAGAACCTGCTGCGCGCCATGGAAGCCCTGGGCAAGCGCGGCATTCCCGCAGGCTGCCGGGGCGGTGGCTGCGGGGTTTGCAAGGTGCGCATCGAGGCCGGCCGCTACCACACCGGCAAGATGAGCCGCGCCTGCCTGTCTGAGGCGGAGGAGGGAAGTGGGCTGGTGCTCGCCTGCAAGGCCTTCCCCGACAGCGATATCCGCCTGCGGCCGGTGGCGGTGTTGCAGCGCTGCCTGGACAAGCAACTGGCACGGCAGGAAGCAAAGCAGGAACAGCAGCGAAGACAAGGGCAGCAGCAATAAAAGATGGACCAATAACCCCATCATCAAGGAGACAGTCATGGCATTGACAGGCGTATTGCGCCCGGGGCACGTGGCATTGCGCGTGCTGGAACTTGAACCGGCGCTCAAGCACTACACCGAGGTACTCGGGCTGATCGAAACCGCGCGCGACGACAAGGGCCGCGTCTACCTGAAGGCCTGGGACGAGCACGATCACCATAGCGTGGTGCTGCGCGAGGCCGACAGCCCTGGCATGGACTACATGGGTTTTCGGGTGGATAGCGGCCGCACGCTGGAGCGGCTGGCGCAGGAGGTGGAGCAGTCCGGCCTGGCATCGGACTTCCAGTGGATTCCCGCCGGCGAGCATCCGCGCACCGGCGTGCGCTTTCGCTTCACCATTCCCACCGGGCATGTGATCGAACTCTTCGCCGACAAGGACAAGCTGGGCTGCATGACCGGCGACAGCAACCCGGACCCGTGGCCGGACGACCTGCGCGGCATGGCGCCCAGCCGCTTCGATCACTGCCTGCTGTATGGCGACGACCTGGATGGCACGGTCAAGCTGTTCCGCGACGTGCTTGGCTTCACGCTGGCCGAGGAAGTGGTCGCCGGCCCCGACAAGATGATGATCGGCGCCTTCCTGACGTGCTCCAACAAAGCGCATGACATTGCCTTCATCCGGCATGCGGAGAAGAACAAGTTCCATCACGCCTCCTTCAACCTCGATAACTGGGGCGAAGTGTTGAAGGCCGCGGACATCATTTCCAAGAAGGACGTGTCGCTCGATATCGGGCCGACGCGGCATGGCATCACGCGCGGCGCGACGATCTACTTCTTCGATCCTTCGGGCAACCGGAATGAGGTCTTTTCCGGCGGGTATATCCACTATCCCGACAAGCCCACCATCACATGGACGGACAACGAGCTGGGAAGGGCAATCTTCTATCACGACCGCAAGCTGAACCATGCGTTCCTGAGTGTGCTGACCTGATCGCCAGCGCGACGACTTCTCCGATGCCAAGTGTTTGCTCCCCTCTCCCACTGCGTGGGAGAGGGGAGCAAGGCGAAAAACAGCAAGGCAAAGCGGCACACCCTGCCGCAACCAGCGAGACAACATGAAAGACTTCAAGAACTTCATCAACGGCGAATGGGTGGCCACCAATCGCCAGTTCGACGACCGCAATCCGGTCGACAACAGCCTGATCGGGCACGTCCACGAAGCCGGCCAGGCCGAGGTCGATGCCGCCGTCGCAGCGGCAAAGCAAGCGCTGAAAGGCCCGTGGGGCAAGATGACCGTGGCGCAACGCGTCGAGCTGCTGCATGCGGTGGCTGACGGCATCAACCGGCGCTTCGACGACTTCCTGCAAGCCGAGATCGCCGACACCGGCAAACCGCACTCCCTCGCCAGCCACATCGACATCCCGCGCGGCGCGGCCAACTTCAAGGTGTTCGCCGACCTGATCAAGAACGTGCCGACCGAGAGCTTCGCCATGGCTACCCCGGATGGCGGCGAGGCCATCAACTATGCGGTGCGCTCGCCGCGCGGCGTGATCGGCGTGGTGTGTCCGTGGAACCTGCCGCTGCTGCTGATGACCTGGAAGGTCGGCCCGGCGCTGGCCTGTGGCAACACGGTGGTGGTCAAGCCGTCCGAGGAAACGCCCGCCACCGCCACCTTGCTTGGCGAGGTAATGAACGAGGCCGGCGTGCCGCCGGGCGTCTATAACGTGGTCCACGGTTTCGGGCCGGACTCCGCCGGCGCCTTCCTGACCGCGCATCAGGATGTGAACGGCATCACCTTCACCGGCGAGACCCGTACCGGCGAGGCCATCATGAAGGCCGCCGCCAATGGCGTACGCCCGGTCTCGTTCGAACTTGGCGGCAAGAATGCCGGCATCGTCTTCGCCGATGCGGATTTCGACAAGGCGGTGGCCGGCATCACCCGCTCGGCCTTCGAGAACAGCGGGCAAGTCTGCCTGGGCACCGAGCGCGTCTATGTGCAGCGGCCGATCTTCGAGCGCTTTGTCGCGGCGCTCAAGGCAAAGGCCGAGGGCTTGCGCGTGGGCCGGCCGGGTGACGAGGGCGTGAACATGGGCCCGCTGGTGTCGCTGGAGCATCGCGCCAAAGTGCTCTCCTACTACAAGAAGGCGGCAGACGCTGGCGCCACCGTGGTCACCGGCGGCGGCGTGCCCGACATGCCCGGCGCGCTGGCCGGAGGCGCCTGGGTGCAGCCCACCATCTGGACCGGCCTGCCGGAGGATGCCACGGTGATTCGCGAGGAGATCTTTGGTCCGTGCTGCCATATCGCGCCGTTCGATACCGAGGACGAGGTGATCGGGCTTGCCAACGACACGCCTTACGGGCTGGCCGCCACCGTGTGGACCTCCGACCTCGGCACCGCCCACCGCATGGGTAGCGCGCTGGAGGTGGGCATCTGCTGGATCAACGCGTGGTTCCTGCGCGACCTGCGCACCGCCTTCGGCGGCGCCAAGCAATCCGGCATCGGCCGCGAGGGCGGGGTGCATTCGCTGGAGTTCTATACCGAACTGCGCAATGTGTGCGTGAAACTGTGAGGCAGGCCATGAAACCCGAACAAATCGTTGATATTGGTGCCAGCCTGCACCGGGCGCTTGATACACGGCAAGCCGTTGCGCCACTGACCGAGCGCTATCCCGAGTTGTCCATCGACGATGCCTACCGCATCCAGCTGGCCATGGTGCAGCACCGCCTGGATGCGGGCGAGCGCGTGATCGGCAAGAAGATCGGCGTGACCAGCCGGGTGGTGATGGACATGCTCGACGTGCGCCAGCCGGATTTCGGGCACCTGCTGTCCGGCATGGTCTATGGCGACGGCGCTGCCATTGCCGCTGACACGTTGATCGCGCCGAAGGCCGAAGGGGAAATCGCCTTCGTGCTCAAGGAGGACCTGGAAGGCCCGGGCGTGACCAATGCCGATGTGCTGCGCGCCACCGCCTACGTGCTGCCGTGCTTCGAGATTGTCGACTCGCGCATCCGCGACTGGAAGATCCGGATCCAGGACACCGTGGCGGACAACGCATCGTCCGGCGTGTTCGTGCTGGGCGACGCGGCGGTGGACCCGCGCGGGCTGGACCTCGGCACGGTCGGCATGACCCTGGAGAAGAACGGCGAGATCGTCGCCACCGGCGCCGGCGCCGCCGCGCTTGGCCATCCGGCCAACGCCGTGGCATGGCTGGCCAACACGCTGGGCCGGCTCGGCATCGGGCTGAAGAAGGGCGAGGTGATCCTGTCCGGCTCGCTGGCCACGATGGTGCCGGTCAAGGCTGGCGACCAGCTGCGCATCAGCCTGGGCGGCATCGGCTCGGCCGGCGTGCGCTTCGTTTGAACGGATTCCTTATGCCATCGGCCAGGACATTGCCATGAACCTCACCCAAGACACCATCCAGCAGCTCGCCGAGCACCTGGAGAACGCCGAGCGCAACCGCGAGCCGGTGCGCAAGATCACCGACAGCCATCCCGACATGGACTGGGACGACGCCTACGCCATCCAGGACGCGATCCGGGCGCGCAAGGAAGCGCGCGGCACCCGCATTGCCGGCCTCAAGATGGGGCTGACCTCGTTTGCCAAGATGCGCCAGATGGGGGTGACCGATCCAGTCTACGGTTTCCTGACCGACTACGGCGCCTGCATGGACGGCGGCGCCATCGACACCGCGTCGCTGATCCACCCCAAGGTGGAGGCCGAGATCGCCTTCGTGCTCAAGCATCCGCTCAAGGGGCCGGGCTGCCATATCGGCGACGTGCTGGCCGCCACCGACTTCGTGCTGCCGGCGGTGGAGGTGATCGACTCGCGCTACGAGAACTTCCGCTTCGACCTCAAGAGCGTGATCGCGGACAACACTTCGTCGGCCCGATTCGTGGTGGGCGGCACGCATCGCAGCGCCGAGGGGATCGATCTGAAGAACCTCGGCGTGGTGATGGAAAGGAACGGCGAGGTGGTCGCCACCGCCGCCGGCGCCGCCGTGCTCGGCCATCCGGCCAGCAGCGTGGCCATGCTGGCCAACATGCTCGGCGCGCGCGGGCGCGAGCTGCCGGCGGGCACCTTCATCATGACTGGCGGCGTGACGGAGGCCATCGCGGTGGCGGCCGGCGACAACATTACCATGCGCTACCAACACCTGGGGACGGTATCGATGCGGTTCGTCTAAGCGAATGAGCCAGAGAACAAGCCAACAAGGCAACAGGAGCCACACCATGCCCATCATGCAAGTTTTTTTGATCGAAGGCAGGACCGAGGAACAGAAAGCCCGCCTGATCAGCGCGCTGACCGACGCCGCCGTGGAATCGATCGGCGCGCCGATCGAGACAGTGCGGGTGGTGATCACCGAGGTGCCCAACACGCAGTTCGGCATCGGCGGCAAGACGGCGAAGGCACTCGGCCGCTGAAACGGGCGCGAGCGTAAGAAGCGGACTAAAGCGGCAATGGAGAGCCAGCATGGACATGAAAGCAAGCGGCAAGCATAAGGTAGCCATCATCGGCTCCGGCAATATCGGCACCGACCTGATGATCAAGGTGATGCGCCACGGCCGGCACCTGGAGATGGGCGCGATGGTTGGCATTGACGCCGCCTCCGACGGCCTGGCCCGGGCCGCCCGGCTGGGTGTGCCGACCACGGCGCAGGGGATCGAAGGGCTGGTGAGGATGGCCGGCTTTGGCGATATCCGCATCGCCTTCGACGCCACCTCGGCCGGCGCCCACGCGCATCACGACAAGATCCTGCAGCGGCACGGCATCCAGGTGATCGACCTGACCCCGGCCGCGATCGGGCCGTACGTGGTGCCGGTGGTCAACCTGGACCAGCAGCTCGCGGCAAGCAATATCAACATGGTGACCTGCGGCGGCCAGGCCACCATCCCGATGGTGGCGGCGGTGTCTCGCGTGGCCAAGGTGCATTACGCGGAGATCGTGGCCTCGATCTCCAGCAAGTCCGCCGGGCCGGGCACGCGCGCCAATATCGACGAATTCACCGAGACCACCAGCCAGGCGATCTGCTCCGTGGGCGGCGCGGCGCGCGGCAAGGCCATCATCGTGCTGAATCCGGCCGAACCGCCGCTGATGATGCGCGACACGGTGTTTACGCTGTCCGAGGACGCCGATCAGGCGGCCATCGAGGCCAGCATCGAAGCCATGGCCAAGGCCGTCCAGGCCTATGTGCCCGGCTACCGCCTCAAGCAGCGGGTGCAGTTCGAGCGCATCGATCCGTGCGCACCGCTGAACATCCCGGGGCTGGGGCGGATGAGCGGGCTCAAGACCTCGATCTTCCTGGAAGTGGAGGGCGCCGCCCACTACCTGCCGGCCTATGCGGGCAACCTCGACATCATGACCAGCGCCGCACTCGCCTGCGCGGAGCGCCTGGCCGAGACCAGCCTGGCAGCCGCCTGACCGTGCACAAGGAGATAGACATGGATTTGAACAAGAAGCTTTATATCTCGGACGTCACGCTGCGCGACGGCAGCCACGCCATCCGCCATCAGTACAGCCTGGACGATGTGCGCCGCATCGCCGCGGCACTGGATGCCGCCAAGGTGGATTCGATCGAAGTCGCGCATGGCGACGGGCTGGCCGGCTCCAGCTTCAACTATGGGTTCGGCGCGCATACGGACCTTGAGTGGATCGCGGCGGCAGCCGAGACCGTGCGCCACGCCAAGGTCGCCACCTTGCTGCTGCCCGGCGTGGGCACCGTGCACGACCTGCGCGCCGCGTTCGACGCCGGCGCGCGCGTGGTTCGCGTGGCCACGCACTGCACCGAGGCGGATGTATCGCGCCAGCATATCGAGTACGCGCGCGCGCTTGGCATGGACACGGTGGGCTTCCTGATGATGAGCCACATGACCACACCCGCCGCGCTGGCGCAGCAGGCCAGGCTGATGGAAAGCTATGGCGCCGAGACCGTCTACGTGGTGGATTCGGGCGGCGCGCTCAACATGAACGACGTGCGCGACCGCTTTCGCGCCTTCAAGGACGTGCTGAAGCCGGAAACCCAGACCGGCATGCATGCGCACCATAACCTGAGCCTGGGCGTGGCCAACTCCATCGTGGCGGTGGAAGAGGGCTGCGACCGCATCGATGCAAGCCTCGCCGGCATGGGCGCGGGTGCTGGCAACGCGCCGCTGGAAGTGTTCATCGCCGCCGCCAGCCGGCTCGGGTGGAACCACGGCTGCGATCTCTACACGCTGATGGACGCCGCCGACGAGATCGTGCGGCCGCTGCAGGACCGCCCGGTGCGCGTGGACCGCGAGACCCTCGCGCTTGGCTACGCGGGCGTCTACTCCAGCTTCCTTCGCCACGCGGAGGCAGCCGCCGGACGCTATGCACTGAAGACCGTGGATATCCTGGTGGAGCTGGGCCAGCGCCGCATGGTGGGTGGGCAGGAAGACATGATCGTGGACGTGGCGCTAGACCTGGTGGCGCGGCGGGAGGCGCAGGCAAAGATTGCTGCCTGATGCTGGCAAGGCGGCGTGGCGCGGTGGTGCCGGGCATGATGGTTAAGCGGAGGATGGCACCGGCCATCAAGCCTGCGCCGGCTCCTCCTCCCCGCGCGCCATGCGCCGGATCGCCTGCGGCGGCTGCCCGAACGCCCGCAGGAAAGCGCGCCGCATGCGCTCGCGGTCGCCAAAGCCGGTCTCTCTCGCCACCACATCGATCGGATGCCGCCCGGACTCCATCATCAGCCGCGCGGCCTCGATGCGCAGGTGCTCCACCGCCTTGGCTGGGGTCTGTCCCGTTTCCTCGCGGAAGGAGCGGCTGAACTGGCGCGGGCTGAGGTGCGCCGCTTGCGCCAGCTGGTCGACCGACAATTCGGCGTGCAGGTTCTGTCGGGCAAAGGCGAGCGCGGACTGGATGCGATCGGACTTGGGTTCAAGCTCGAGCAGCGCCGAGAACTGCGATTGCCCGCCGGCACGGCGGTGATAGACCACGAGCTTGCGCGCGACCTGGCGCGCCACTTCGGCGCCGGCGTCTTTCTCGACCAGCGCTAAGGCCAGGTCGATGCAGGCGGTCATGCCGGCGGAGGTCCAGACCGGTCCGTCGATGATGAAGATGCGGTCTTCCTCCACGCTGACCGCGGGAAACGCGCGCCGGAACCGGGCGGCGTAAATCCAGTGGGTGGTAGCCCTGCGGCCATCCAGCAGCCCAGCCTCGGCGAGATGGAAGGCGCCCGTGCAGGTGGCGCCGATGCGCCGCGTGCAGGGCGCTGCATTTTGCAGGAACGCGACCAGGCCGGGGGACGCCGGCCGGATATCGTTGTCGCCCACCACCAGCAGCGTGTCGAACGCGCGGTCGCCGAGCGCCTCCGTAGTGACGCAGAAGCCTGCCGAGGTGGGCACCGGCCCGCCTTGCTCCGACAGCAGGTGGACCTCGTAGAGCGGTTTGGCCGCGGTGAGATTGGCGAACTCCAGGACGCTGGTGACGCCTAGGTTCATGACCTGGAAGCCGGGATAAAGGACGATTCCGACACGCAGCATGGCTAACTCCTGCCGATGGCACAAAAGGTGGTATCTATGACATTGATGCCACTCGATTATGCACCTAATCTTCGTTCCGTGATGACCGGCATCGGGCCGGCAGCAACATCGGAGAACGAAAATGACCGCAGCTACAGCAACCCCGGCAACCTCGGCTAACACCTCGCACCAAGGCACTGCCCTGATTACCGGCGCGTCCTCGGGGATCGGCGCCGTCTATGCCGACCGCCTTGCCCGGCGCGGCTACGACCTGATCCTGGTCGCCCGCAATCGCGACAGGCTCGCCAGGCTGGCGGAACGCCTGACCAGCGAGACAGGCCGCTCCATCGAGATCGTTACCGCCGATCTGGGGGCTGACGCCGACGTCCGCCGCCTGGAGACGCTGCTGCGCACCGACGCCAGCATCACCTTGCTGGTCAACAACGCGGGCGTTGGCGCGGCGGCGCCGCTGCTCCAGTCCGATG
The DNA here is from genome assembly GCF_044627735.1 of Cupriavidus sp. CuC1. Classification (NCBI taxonomy): domain Bacteria; kingdom Pseudomonadati; phylum Pseudomonadota; class Betaproteobacteria; order Burkholderiales; family Burkholderiaceae; genus Cupriavidus; species Cupriavidus sp. CuC1. The sequence continues at coordinate 36,185 of NZ_JBIUHC010000086.1, forward strand.
CCGACAAGATGGCCGCGATGATCGCGCTCAACGTCACCGCGCTGACCCGGCTGACCTACGCCGCCGCGCATGGCCTGGTGGCGCGCGGCAAGGGGACGATCATCAACATCGCCTCGATCGTGGCGGTCGCCCCGGAATTGCTCAACGGCGTCTACGGTGGCTCGAAGGCCTTTGTGCTGGCCTTTACGCAATCGCTGCAGCATGAGCTGGCGGACAAGGGCGTGCGGGTGCAGGCCGTGCTGCCCGGTGCGATCCGCACGGAGTTCTGGGATGTGGCCGGCCACCCGGTGGAGAACCTGCCGCAGGACTGGGTGATGAGCGCGGACGACCTGGTCGACGCGGCCCTGTCCGGGCTGGACCAGGGCGAGGTGGTGACGCTGCCGTCGCTGCCGGATGCCGCCGACTGGCATGCGTTCGAGGCCGCCCGCGCGGCGCTGGGGCCCAACCTGTCGCGCAGCGTGCCGGCCGCGCGCTTCAGGGTTGCCTGAGAGACTCAGTGTCGTTCAGGGCGAGGGGGAACACTGAGATGCGGGAGCCCGCAATGGGCTCCCAAGACCTCACCCCAGCCTGAACTGACCCACCACGCCTGCCAACGCCCCCGCCTGACCCTGCAACGCCTCGGCCGCCGCGGTAGATTCCTCAACCAGAGCCGCATTCTGCTGCACCATCTGATCCAGTTGGCTAACCGCCCGGTTCACCTCCTGGATCCCCCGAGTCTGCTCCTGCGCAGCATGCGTGATCTCGGAAATGATGTTGGTCACCTTGTCCACGTTCCCGACGATCGCATTCATCGTCTCCCCGGCGCGGCGCACCTGCCCGGAACCTGACACCACGCTGTCGACGGTGGTCTCGATCAGCGTCTTGATCTCCTTCGCCGCCTGGGAACTGCGCTGCGCCAGCCCGCGCACCTCGCCGGCAACCACGGCAAATCCACGGCCCTGCTCGCCCGCGCGCGCCGCTTCCACCGCAGCATTCAGTGCAAGGATGTTGGTCTGGAATGCAATGCCTTCGATCACGCCGATGATGTCGGACACCTTTACCGAGGCCCGCTCGATCTCGCTCATCGTGTGAATGGCATCGCCAATGGCGGCGCCACCATTTCCCGCTACCTGAGAGGCAGCAATCGCAGACGCATCCGCCTGCCTGGCCGACATGGCAGACTGGCTCACAGTCGCAGTGATCTGTTCCATCGACGCCGCAGTCTCTTCCAAGCTCGCCGCAGCAGATTCAGTGCGCCGCGAGAGGTCGATGTTGCCCGCAGCGATTTCGTCGGCTGCAGCATGTACAGACGAGCTAGCATCCCGAATCTGCCGCATCACGCTAACCAGCTTCTCGGCGAACGCATTGAACGCCTGCGCAATTTGCGCGACCTCATCGGTTCCATTGGCTGGCAGGCGACGCGTCAGGTCACCATCCCCGCTACCAATGTCCCGCATGGCGTCCCGAATCAGCGACAGCCTTCGGAACGAAACCGCAGTCACCCCAGCAACGATGGCTGCAGCCACGCAAGCGATCACGATCAGCACGAACACCGATGCCATCAACATGGAGCGCATGCCTGCCGTAGCCTCGCCCTTGTCCAGCGCAATCACGGCGATCCAGTCGGTACCGGGCACGCCGCGCGCCCGCAGCAGCTTGGGCGCATTGTCCACATCGACCTGCAACGGCGCCTTGGCGCTTTCGAGCGCGGCAAGCTTGTCGATGGCAAGCGCTGGCATCAAGTCGGTCACGGGCTTGAGCGTGAGCTTGTCGTCCTGGTGGGCGACGATCTTGCCGTCCTTTGTTACCAGCACGCCGAAGCTGGCGGGCGTGGGGTGGATGGCCTTGATGTTGGCGATGACGCTGTCCATGGACACGTCACCGGCCACCACGCCCTTGAGCGCGCCGTCGCGCAGGATGGGCACGGCGAAGGTCACGACCAGCTTGCCGCTGCTGGCGGCCACGTAGGGCGGCGTGACCACCGGCTTGCCGGCGGCCACGGCCTGCTTGTACCAGGGGCGGGACGTGGGATCGTAGTCGGGCCGCAGGCCTTCAGTCTTGGAGAATCGGTGGGTCTTGTCGGGAAAACCGATGTAGGTCATGACGAAACCGCCGGCGCTGCTGACCTGCATTAGCGCGGCGATGGCGGCGTCGGTTTCGGGCTGCGTTGCCGCGTCTTGCAGCGAGTTGATCATCTGCATGTGGCTTGCCACCCAGTCGGCGATGGCGCCGACGTGGCCGTTCTGCACGGCGGCCAGGTTGCTGTCGATGGCGTCGTCGCTGTACGAGCTGGCCACCACGTGATTGAGAACGGCATTGGCAATGAGTGCCACCACGACGATGGCCACGGATAGAGCCACGATGCGCGCGCGCAGGGAGGACAGCATGATTGGATTGATCTCTGTTTGGCTCGTCGGGCGGATAGCCCTGGAGCGATTGGGGGCGAAGGGTGCTGGTTCGCTATTACGGCAGTCTTGCCGGGGAATTTAGGACGGGTGGGGAGCCTGTTTGTAAAGTGCGAAGAACGCCGCTCGGATATCCGGACAAAGCGCAATCTGGATGTTCGGATATCCGGATGCGCGCGCGGGAGAGGGGAGCACGGCAACGCAGTGCCACCACCTTGCGTGGCAGGATCTTCTGGCTGGTAAAGGCGTCCGCAATACGCTGTTGCTCATCGAGCGCGGCCGCATCTACTGTCTGCAGGCAGGGTAGGCCATGGAGCGGCGGCGCCTCGATTGTGTGCCGCTATAGGCATTTTGTAATGTTTTGTATTGTATTAAGGTACAATTTATGTATAAATATGTCCACTAATGCAATACATCGTTGACCATCCTTAAGTGCGGAACTAAAGTGCAAGTATCTGAATAAATTGCACCTTAGTATTGGCAATGAAAACGGTCAACGACGTATCAGAGGCCCTTTCCAAGAGGACATCGACTACCCAGTACCGCAAGACGAAACTGGCGGATGATGCCGGCGTGAACTATCGGACGCTTCAGCATGTCCTGACCGGCTCCCAGGATTTCAAGGTATCGACGCTGCTCGCCGTGGCCGACCGCCTTGGGCTCGAATTGATGCTGGTGCCGAAAGAAGCCACATCCATGTTTCCTGAGCAGACGCCGCCACCGGCCGTGCCGACCAAGGTGCAGGCCGCGCTCGAACGGCTGCGCGCCCGCCGGTCATGAATATCAAGGCGCTGGCTATCTCCCTAGGTGAGCAGCGTCTTGGCGTCCTCTTCAAGTACGGCGAGGACCAGCCCATCCTGCGCTTCGTGGCGGACGAGGATTTCGCGCGGCAGGCCGGCGCCCCGACGCTGTCCCTTTCCATGCTGGCCGACGACCCCAATGCCCAGCGCGCGCTGTGGGCAAACGTTGGTTCAAGCCTCTTCAACGGCCGCTACTCCAACAGGAATGGCTGGCTCCTGCCGGCGTTCTTCCAGGGCTTGCTGCCAGAAGGCGTATTTCGCGACCATGTTGCGGCGGTACGCGGATGCGACCCGAAAGACCACTTCGAGATGCTGGCCGGATGCGGGCGTGACCTTCCCGGGAACGTCTACGCCTACCCCGCGACGCTCACGCGCGAGCAGCTGACCCACCTGGTGACCCAGGATGCGGACTCGCTGGAGATGAGCGTGACCGAGGAGCCCATGGACGACGGGGTATCGGTGTCGGGCGTTCAGCCGAAAGTGGGGGTCATCAAGGATGGCGATCGGTACGTCGGGCGCACCAGGATGCATGACACCCACATCATTGCCAAGCTGCCGGTGGTGGGCTACCCGCGCCTGCCTGAGCTGGAAGAACTCTCGCTGCGCCTGGCCGCTGCCGCGGGGGTCACCACCTGCGAGGCAAAGCTCGAGCCATTGGAGAAGCTCACGGTTGCGCACGGCTACGATCTTGGCGACGCCGGGCAGCAGACGAACTTCCTCGCGGTGACGCGCTTTGACCGGGCGCCGGGCGCGCGCTTTCACGTGGAAGATTTTGCGCAGATCATGGATGTGCAGCCCGAGGACAAATACACTCTCAGCTACCTCGACATTGCCGCGGTCATGCTGAATGAACTGTCGCTGGGGGAGCCTGCGGTGCACGAGCTGCTGCGCCGGATGACCGTCAACGAGCTGCTTGGCAACCCGGACATGCACTTGAAGAACCTGGGGGTGATCTACAGAGACGGCAAGACGCCAAGCCTGTCACCCGCTTATGACATCGTGGCGTACAGCGCCTATCAGCGCCGAACCGGGCACGCTCTGTTGATCGTGCCACCGGACCTGGCTGGTCAACCGAAGGGAAAGGCCCGGCCGGCGCAGGAGGGCAAGACGGCAAAGCCCAGTCTAACGCCCTCGACCGTCCGGGAATTTTGCGCTCACCTTGGCCTGGTTGAAAAGCCGGCTGCCGCGGCAATCCAGCGCACGGTTCTTGCGGCCGTGCGGGACTGGCCGGACATGATCGCCCAATCGCAACTCACCGACACCCAGAAAGCCAATCTGCTCGCCAGCTTCGACGAGCATCCGATGGTGGTGTCAGCGCGCAAACGCGGATTCGGGCGCGGGTAGCGTCAAACTCAGCGCTGGTAGGCCGGTGGCAGGAAGCCGGCAAAGCGCTGTTGCGTGGTCGCCTTGAATTCCGGCGACTGGTAAGCCTCGCGGATGTCCTTGACGAACGGCTTGCCGGTGTCGGCGGTGCGCACGGCAACCAGGTTCATGTAGTAGTCGGGAATCTTCTCCAGGCTCAGCGCTTCGGTCAGCTTCAGGCCCGAGGACAGCGCAAAGTTGCCGTTGACGAAGGCGTAGTCCACGTCGTCGAGCGAGCGCGGCAGTTGCGCGGCTTCAAGCTGGATCAGCTTGAGCTTGTTCGGGTTGCCTTCGATGTCGCGCTCGCTGGCGCGGATCGGGTCGGTGCCGGCCTTGAGCGTGATCCAGCCGATCTGCTGCAGCATGGCGATGGCGCGCGCCAGGTTGGACGGATCGTTAGGCAGCGACACCGACGCGCCTGGCTTTACTTCGGTCAGCGACTTGTGCTTGCGGCTATAGATGCCGATCGGGGCGGTGGGGACCTGGATGACTTCCGACAGTTGCAGCTTGCGGTCGCCGGAGAATTTCTTCAGGTAGGCCACGTGCTGGAAGGCGTTGGCGTCGATGGCGCCATCCGCCAGCGCCAGGTTGGGCTGCACGTAGTCGCTGAACTCAACGATGGTGACCTTGTAGCCCTTCTTTTCCAGCAGGGGCTTGATGCCGTAGCGGATCTGGTCGGAGTAAGGGCCAGCGGTGGCGCCGAAGCGGATTTCCTTCTTGTCAGGATCCGCCGCGCCGGCCGTCTGGATAACGCCGAGCGCGAGCACCGCGGCAATCAGTCGAATTCCGAAACCCAGTTTCATCTATAGCTCCCATATTGTTTGTGTGCATCGTGGCTTGCCGGGATGGCGGCAAGCAAGGATGCCTATTGTAGGGAGGTGCATACGTTCAAGGAACGAGTAAAAGCGCATGCTCTTATAACGCACTTGAATATGCCTGGAAGCGGGGTTGCAGGCGTTTATGTGATGTAAACGGCTGTTGCGGCGTGGGCATAAGCATATTTCAATTGGGTAGTTGCGGGATAACCCGTATTGCGGTTATCATTCAAACGTCTCCTCCAATCCCACCAAGGAATTGGATTCGCGCCCGCCTCATTGGTGGGCGTTTTTGTTTGTGCTTCGCGGATCCACCACAGACTTTGGCCCGTTCGGCGGCTTCGGCAAATACGTCGGGTTTGCTCCCCTCTCCCACTTGTGGGAGAGGGGCCGGGGGAGAGGGCGGGTGCTCGGCCCACGGGAACTTGCCGCTGTCGACGATGGCGCCGCCCACGCTGTTGCCGTGGCCGCCCAGGTATTTGGTGAGCGAGTGCACGACGATATCCGCGCCGTGCTCGAACGGCCGGCACAGGTAGGGCGAGGGCACGGTGTTGTCCACGATCAGCGGGATGCCGTGGCTGTGCGCCACCTTGGCGATGGCTTCGATGTCGACGATATTGCCCAGCGGGTTGCCCACCGACTCCACGAAGATCGCCTTGGTGCGCTCGTCCACCAGGTCGCCGAAGGCGGCCGGGTTGCGGCCATCGGCAAAGCGGGTCTCGATGCCGGACAGCGGCAGCGTGTGCGCAAACAGGTTGTAGGTGCCGCCGTAGAGCTGGCTGGCCGAGATGATGTTGTCGCCGGGCTCGGCGATGGCCTGGATGGCATAGGTGATGGCCGCCATGCCGGAGGCCAGCGCCAGCGCGCCCACGCCGCCCTCGAGCGCGGCCAGCCGCTGCTCCAGCACGTCGTTGGTGGGATTCATCAGTTCGCGCGGGAAACATCGGCCTTCCGGCCGGTGAGGGATAGCGCGCGACGCGAAGCGTCGCCCCTGTGCCCGCTCTCCTTCGTGGATTGCGCTACGAGTGAA